>JBARUV010000300.1:0-12284 GCA_049645905.1 Sulfitobacter sp. | reverse complement strand
CGGCATAAAGCGCGCGGGTTGCCTGCCCTACGCCGCCCTTGGGGCGGGCCGGGGCGTCAGCCGGTTGCCAGCCATAGATGTCAAAGTGGGCATAGGCACTGTCCGAAACAAAGCGGCGCAAGAAAAGTGCTGCCGTGATGCAGCCCGCAAAGCCGCCTTTCGGAGCGTTGTCCAGATCAGCAATGCCGGGTTCGATCATCGACTCATAGGGGTCATGAAACGGCATGCGCCAGACCGGATCGGCATTGGCCGCAGCAGCACCTTCGAGTGTGCTGACAAAAGCGGCATCATCGCTGAAGTAAGGCGCAAGGTCCGGCCCAACCGCCACACGGGCAGCGCCCGTCAGCGTCGCCATCGAAATGATCTGATCGGGTTTCCCTTCATCCGCCAGCGCCAGCGCGTCGGCCAGCACCAGACGCCCTTCGGCGTCGGTATTGTTGATCTCAACGGTCAGGCCCTTTCGTGAAGTCAGGATATCCTGTGGTCGGAATGCATTGCCGGAGACCGAATTTTCCACGGCGGGAATCAGCACACGCAGGCGTAGCGGCACATTTGTCGCCATGATCATATGCGCCAGACCCAACACCGCTGCCGCACCACCCATGTCCTTCTTCATCAGGCCCATTGATGCGCCGGGTTTTAGGTTCAACCCGCCAGTGTCAAAACACACCCCTTTGCCGACCAACGTCAGTTTCGGCCCCTTTTTGCCCCATGACATGTCGATCAGACGTGGCGCGCGGTCTGCTGCGCGTCCGACCGCATGGATCATCGGGAAGTTCTGTTTCAGCAGATCATCACCGGTGATCACGTTGATCGACGCGCCGTGTTCAGCCGCCAGATCGCGTGCCGCCTGTTCCAAATCGGGTGGCCCCATGTCAGAGGCCGGAGTGTTGATGAGGTTGCGGGTCAGCGTCTCGCCTTTTGCGAGCGCGTCAACCAGTTGCGTGTTGATGCCCTCTGGTGCGACCAGTTCCGCGAGTGCGCCGGATTGCTTGGCATATCTGTCGAACCGATACCCCGAGAGCAACCAACCTAGGGCCTCGTTCTCAAGCTCCGTTTCGGGAAGGCCCGCAACGATCTGGTAGCTGGCGTTGGGCAGTTTCGTAGCAGCTGCAGCCAGATGAAATCGACCCCGCTTGCGGGTTTGTGTGTCGCCATATCCGGCCAGCGCCATTTCCGGGAGACCGTTTTCTCCGGCAATTGTAAGGGCCTGTCCTATTGCTCCTTTGAACCCCTGTGACGTCACCCAATTTCGCACCGGATCGGTCTGCCCATTCAGCCATGCGTCAAAGGAATCCGACGCAATCACATGCAGCGGGACGGTTGCAGCGGTGGCGGGTGCAAAACAATGGGACATGGCGGCCTTTCGGGGCAATTCGAGCTTGCCCCGTAACCTAGACGTTCTGCCCCCGCCCGCAAGCCGTCACGTGACCGGATCACCCACATCCCAGATCGCCGTCAGCGAGCGTTCCCCGATACGCAGGAGGCGCGACAGAGTGGCGGCAAGGGCGTTGGTGTCATCAGCGTCAATACAGCGGGTAACATCCGCAGCGACCTTTGAGAGCATCAACATGCCGACCTGATCTGATATGGCAATCAGGGAACGCGTTTCCTTGCGCAATTCCTTCCTGTCCTGTGCACGGTACAAGCGGTCGCAATGGGACAGACGCAGCGCCAGTTCCTCAAGCGCGCGGCATACAACATTTTCAGCGCCTGAAGAACCAAGTTGCGAATAAAGCGTTCCCAGACACTCCTGATCGACATCGACCTGTTCATTTGGCCGGATTTGCAGAACCTGCATTTCGATAACCCCTTTTTCAGCCCCCACGGCTAGAGTGCAAATTGGCAGCGATTGGTGAGTAAATGATTGAGGTCATGCGCCATTTCCCTCGAAATCACCTTCAATTTGATTTATCGCAGAGTGAATTGGACAGGAGGGATCACCGCGATGGAGAAGGCGAGACCGTTGCCAGGCTATCTGGCACAGCGCTATCACGGCTGGAAAGCTACGGGTTATGCTGAAAATAAGGCGTGGTATCGCCGCTTGGCGTCACAGGGTCAGCACCCACGCGCGATGGTGATTTCCTGTTGCGACAGTCGGGTCCATGTCACGTCAATCTTTGGGGCGGACCAAGGCGAGTTTTTTATCCACCGCAATATTGCGAATCTTGTACCCGCTTTTAAGCCGGACGGACAGCAACACGGCACGTCGGCAGCAGTTGAATATGCGGTAAGGGCCTTGAAAGTCGCGCATGTGATCGTGCTTGGCCATTCTGGATGTGGTGGTGTTCAGGGCTGCATCAGCATGTGTCGCGGAGCGGCGCCCGAACTTGAGGCCAAGGATAGTTTTGTCGGTCGATGGATGGATATTCTGCGTCCGAAGTTCGACCAGGTCGCGGATATCAGTGATGATGCCGAACAACAGCGCCAGCTAGAGAAGCATGCGGTAATGTGTTCGTTGGAAAACCTGATGACATTCCCGTGGATCAAGGATTCCGTGGATGACGGGGAATTGACTTTGCATGGACTGTGGCACGACATCGGAGAGGGTAATCTGCAGCATTACCTGCCAGATCAAGGTGTCTTTGCGCCCGTCTAAGAACTGCATATGGAGGCGGGGCTTTCCTGCAGGGTATTTTCGCCCGAAGGAATTCTGCCCGATTGGAGATAAACGAAGGGGGCCGTTAGGGCCCCCTTCTGGTTTCGGCATAGCGGATTCTTAGCCTTTCTTGAGGACCTCACGTCCCAATAGCTCTGCAATCTGTACAGCGTTCAGTGCAGCACCCTTGCGCAGGTTATCGCTGACGCACCACAGATTCAGACCGTTATCAATCGTGCTGTCCTGACGGATACGGCTGATAAAGGTCGCGAAATCGCCGACGCATTCGATGGGCGTGACGTAACCGCCGTCTTCACGCTTGTCGATCACCATGATGCCGGGCGCTTCGCGCAGAATGTCGCGCGCTTCGTCTTCGTCCAGATGGTCCTCAAACTCTATGTTGATCGCTTCTGAATGGCCGACAAACACCGGCACACGGACACAAGTCGCCGTAACCTTGATCTTTGTGTCGACGATCTTCTTTGTCTCGGCGACCATCTTCCATTCTTCTTTGGTGGAGCCGTCTTCCATAAACACATCGATATGCGGAATCACGTTGAACGCGATCTGCTTGGTGAACTTGCGCGCTGGCTTGTCATCAACGGGGTTGTAGATCGACTTGGTTTGATCCCACAATTCGTCAATGCCCTCTTTGCCCGCACCGGACACAGACTGATAGGTGCTGACCACAACCCGTTTGATGGTGGCGCGGTCATGCAGGGGCTTGAGCGCCACAACCATCTGCGCAGTAGAGCAGTTGGGGTTGGCGATGATGTTTTTCTTGGCGTAATCGTGGATCGCCTGCGGGTTCACCTCGGGAACGATCAACGGCACATCGGGGTCATAGCGATAAAGCGATGAGTTATCGATAACCACACAGCCCGCCTTGGCAGCACCGGGCGCGTATTTCTTGGTTGCTTCGGACCCGACCGCAAACAGCGCCATGTCCCAGCCGGTGAAATCAAATGTATCAAGGTCTTTGCATTTAAGCGTCTTGTCACCAAAGCTGACTTCCGTGCCCAGCGACCGGCGACTGGCAAGTGCGATCACTTCATCCACAGGAAACTGGCGTTCGGCCAGAATGTTCAGCATTTCGCGGCCCACATTGCCAGTGGCGCCCACGACGGCGACGCGATAACCCATCTGATTTCTCCAATATATAGGGGGGTTGGTGAGGGCGCTTTAGCGCAATGGTCCGGCAAGGGAAAGGGCTTGCTGCGTGTCTGTCACAAGCGCGTGCTGTCGCGACTGAACAGATAGATGCAGAAACCGATCAACAAAGTGAAGGCAAATAGCGTGAACACAGCTACGAAAGGCTCCGGCCCCGAGCCTGTTGATGCCATCGAAGACGATACAAAAACGCGGCCTGACGCAAACTGCATCACAGCAACACCACCGATGGAAAACAGGTTTAGCATCGTTACCCCGCGCCCGATCAGATGCGGTGGCAGAAAGCTGCGGCCATGGGCGATCAGGACCGGATATGTTGCACCGAAAAAGCCGATTGCGCACATCATGGCGACGGATAGCCACATGTTGTTTGCTGGTGCGGAGATCAGGGCCGCTGCACAGATTAGCGTGATTCCCGTACCGCCGACGATCATCCATTTGCGGGACGCCAGCATGCGGTCAGCAGGGCCATAAGCCAGCGTGCCCGCGATCATCGCAATACCCATCAGCAGGGTTGCCGTGCCGATCAAGCCGGTACCTGCAGCAAAGGTATCAGCCAGATACGGGCCAATCCAAAGGCCCCGTATGGCACCGGAAATGGCGTAGCTGACCCCGATCAACGGATAGATGAACCACAACACCCGCAACCGAAAAAGCTCCATCAGCGAACCGCGCGCCTCGCCCTCAACCCTTATAGGATCGCGCACAAGCAGCAGTGTGCCTAATGCGACCAGTGCTGAAAGGCCGCTCAAACCCCAAAGTGCCGCCCGCCAGCCCATCGTTTCAGTCGCCAGCGCCATCGGATAGGAAGCAACCAGATTGCCCACACTGCCCAGCCCCACCATGACCGATGCCAGAATCGCAAACTGTGCAGGCGGATATTCGCGGGCAAAAATGTAATAAGAGGCCATCAGCACGGGCGCGCAGCCGACCCCGATAAGCGCCATACCGATATTGATGTGAACGGTTGATGTTGCCACTGCGAACATTGCCGATCCGCCGCCACTGCCCAGCAAAAGGAGATACGCGGCCGTGCGACGCGGGCCGATGGTATCCAACGCCCAACCAACCGGAATTTGCATAACCGCAAACGCCAGAAACCAAAGGCCGGAGGCATCGGCCAGATCATCGGGTGTGGCCCCTATATCCTGACCGAGCGCCGGGCTAAGCACAGCCAAGAAAGCACGAAAGAATTGGCTGAGCACATAGGCCAGCCCCAACACCAAAATACCCGCGTTCATGAAGTCGGCTTGATCCATTTCGCAGCGAGGGCACGCGACGTGTGGGCAAGGATCAACAAGTCGGAGCCGACGCCGACAAACCTTGCACCCGCATCCAGTGCCTTTTGTGTCATCTCGTCATTGAGGGACAAAATGCCTGCGGCTTTGCCTGCCGCTGTGATGCGCGCCGTTGCGTCAAGGACAGCGGTCTGTACATCGGGGTGCATCAGATTACCCATATGTCCCATGTCGGCGGCCAGATCGGCAGGTCCGATAAACACACCGTCCACGCCTTCGATCGTCAGAATTTCGTCCAGCGCGGCCATCCCGCGCCGGTTTTCAACCTGCACCAACAGGCAGATCTGCGCGTCAGCGGTGGTCCCGTAATCAGTCGTATGGGAAAAGCCACCGGCACGCGCCACCGAATATCCGACCCCGCGGTCGCCGTGCGGGGGGTATGTGATGTCCCTCACCAGCTGGCGGGCCTGATCCGCGCTTTCGACCATGGGCACCAGAATGGATTGTGCACCCGCATCCAGAACCTGTTTGATAATCCGGGTGTCGCCGACCGGAACACGGACAACTGCGTGTGACTTTGATGATTCCAGCACCTGCAGCTGGGTTGTCAAAGCCCGCAAGTCATAAGCGGCATGTTCGCCGTCAAGCAGCAGCCAGTCGAACCCTGACAGACCAAGAACCTCGGCTGCAGTTGGGTCTGCAAGACCCAGCCAGCATCCGAATTGGATTTCACCCGCGTTCAGGGCTTTCTTGAGGGGATTGATCGGGGCGGGCATCGGCAGCATCCTCGGGCAGGGTTTTGTGGCACCCTAGACTTGCTTCATCGGGATTGACCAGAGGGTTGATCCGGGGGTGTGCCGCATCACGGCTTTCTTCGACCGTGCCCGCGCGATCAGTTACGCTCAGGCGTAGGCACCTGCGGGCACGGCTGGTATCGTTGCAACCGCCGGAACAGCGCGGGGAACAGGGATCGCTGGGGCTGCCGCCAGAGCGACGAATGAGACGGTGAATTCACAGCTGTTCACGGCGGTTATGTAGGGTTGCAATGCTGTAATTGCGAGTCTTTCGCAAGTAAGCGGGAAATATCCAGCCGCGCTGGTGGAAGTGTTTCGTTTAGATGACTTTTATCACGTCCTTGTCGATGGCGAGCATATAGCCACGCCGCGCAATGTTCTTGACCAATAGTTCACTGACAATCTGGTTGCCCAGCGTATCGCGCAGGCGTTTGATGCGGGTCGCACCTGCGGCCTCGTCACAATCAGCGGCATTGCGCCCTGAAATGACACCTTCGATCTCGGAGCCTGACATCACATCATCGTCCATGCGCGCCTCTGCAAGGACAGACATTGTTTCCATAGCGGCATCGGTCAGCTTGAAACCGAGGTTGTTGAGATAGACGGTATTTTCCTCGCGGCTGATCAAAAGGGAGTTCACCTGAATACCGACCCGTTCAATCTGGGCCATGCGGCGGTTGAAGCTGACCAGCATCACAAGGAAAACCAGCGCTGCAATCAGCATTGCAAAGGCAAAGATCAACAGCACAAGGATCAACATGCGGTAGCCTGCCAGCGTTTCCGAAAAGGCAGTGCCGGATTGCGCCAGAATCTCAAGCAGTTTGATCTCGGACCCCGATGTCAGGTCATCGTTTTCGACAAAAATACGCTCAACCTGCGCATTGAAAACATTTGCGTCAGGCAACGACCAGAACAACAGGACCGTGCCGATCAGCAACACGACGACAATGGCGGCAATACCGCCACCTACGAATCGACCGCCCGTACGGCGCATTTCAGAAGCGGAGGTAGTTTGGTCCTGCACTGTCTTTCCTTTGTGCCAGCCCTTCGTCGCCAAAAACCGAAAGAATATTAAGAAGTTTCCAGCCTTGGGCCGAAAGCCTTTGTTCCAGTTCGGCGCGCGCGGCCCCGCGGCTGCAAACACCATTAATCCGTGCCACACCATAGTGCAGGCGCAGGGGGTTGTCCTGCTTGGCCTTGTAATCGGCATAACAGCCCGCTGCCGTGGCGGGCAGGGCGGTTGCGACCAGAAGGGCCAGCGTGAGGGAAAGCGTTGTGCGTTTCATAGAGGAATCAATGCGCTTTTATGTGTTGATATTCAATATCTCATGGGTCCGCAGGAAGCTGTTATTGGATAACAGGGGGCTGTTATTGCCTGTCTGACCCCACCAGCCCCAGATTGATCCCAGAGCTTCCCTGCTCGTCTCTTGCACACCTGCTTTGTGCCCCACCCAGAGAAGGATCGACACTATGTATCGCAAATTTATCGGAACCATCGCCGCTGCGGCCATCGCCATCACGGCCCTGGGTGCGGCCCCCGCCCGTGCAGACCAGGACGACGTCAGCCGCGCCCTTGCCGCCCTGTTGGGCGTTGCTGTGATCGGGGCCATCATCCACGACAACAAGCGTGACGATCGTGCCGACCAGCGCCAGCACCGCCAGCCTGTCTATAGCCCACCTCGCCATCAGCAACCGCGCGTTTACAACCCGCCGCGCCAACGCCATGTGGAGCCCCGTCCTTTGCCGCGCAAAGTGGACAATCGTTTGCTGCCCGGCCAGTGCCTGAGCACCTTTCAGACCCGCCGGGGCACCTATCGCGGGTTCGGCAAGAACTGTCTGGCCAACAATTACAGATTTTCCAACAACCTGCCGAACCGCTGCTTGATCAGCGTCAAGACCCGTCGTGGTCATGGCAACGCCTACGAAGCGCGCTGCATGCGGGATGCAGGATACAGATTGGCCCGCGGCTAACCCCGCGCGGTCGATACCCCCGGGGCGCACGTCCCTGCGTTCCGGGACCTTGGGAGGGGGAAGTGTTCGGGCATTTCTTCCTCCCTGTTTTTGACGAGTACGATGGTACCAGACGGCTCGGACCTTGCGGTTCGGGCCGTCTTCGGGTTTTGAAGGGCCATGAAACCGGATTTTGAATTTGAACGCACAGCCATGAACGGCGGGTATCTGCGAATCGCGGGTGTTGACGAAGTGGGCCGCGGGCCTTTGGCAGGACCGGTGACGGCGGCAGCTGTTGTTCTTGATCCGGCGCGCATCCCGGAAGGGCTGAACGATTCAAAGAAACTGACCAAGCGTGCCCGTGAGCGTCTGTATGATCAAATCATTGAAGTGGCGGACGTCAGTATTGCCCATGCGTCTGTCGAAGAAATCGATCAGTTGAACATTCTGCGTGCCAGCCATCTGGCGATGACACGTGCGTTGCTGGGGCTGAAGATGCCAGCGGACTATGCACTGATTGACGGCAATATGCTGCCGCGCGGTCTGATCCTTCCGGCGCAGCCGATAATCAAGGGCGATGCGCGTTCCGTCTCCATTTCGGCGGCCTCAATTATGGCTAAAGTTTGTCGGGATTGTGTCATGTTGTCCTTGGCGCAACAGCACCCGGGATACGGGTGGGACACGAACGCGGGATATGGATCAAAAAGCCACATGATGGCGTTGCAAAATCTTGGGCCAACCCCACACCATAGACGTTCGTTCAAACCTGTACACAACATGTTGTGACAAGGCTATTTCTTAAGGCTTTGATTCAAAAAAGAAATTGACCGGCGAATCCATCTGACTCATCCTAGGCATCAACCAACGAGCACAAAATGTGCCGGGGACAGAGGCAGTTAGATGAATGTGATGACAAAGGGTGCTGCGGCACTTCCCTTGAATGAAATTCTTGCGGGTGACTGCATTGATGTGATGAACGCCTTGCCCGAATGCAGCGTTGATCTGATTTTTGCGGACCCCCCCTATAATCTGCAACTGCGCGGTGATTTGCATCGCCCGGACAATTCCAAAGTGGATGCGGTTGATGATGAATGGGACCAGTTCGCCAGCTTCAAGGTGTATGACAAGTTTACCAGGGCCTGGCTGAAAGCTGCACGGCGCTTGCTGAAGCCGAATGGTGCGATCTGGGTCATTGGCAGCTACCACAATATCTTTCGTGTCGGCGCTGAACTGCAAAACCAAGGGTACTGGATTCTCAACGACGTGGTGTGGCGCAAGTCAAACCCGATGCCCAACTTTCGCGGCAAGCGGCTGACCAATGCCCACGAAACGATGATCTGGGCGGGCAAAGACGAGAATGCCAAATATACCTTCAACTATGAGGCACTCAAAACGCTGAACGAAGGTATCCAGATGCGCTCTGACTGGGTGCTTCCGATTTGCACCGGCCACGAGCGCCTGAAGGATGACGCCGGCGACAAGGCGCACCCGACGCAAAAACCGGAAAGCCTGCTGCACCGCGTGCTGGTCGGGTCCACAAATCCCGGTGATGTCGTGCTTGATCCGTTCTTTGGGACTGGTACAACCGGTGCCGTCGCCAAGATGCTGGGCCGTGATTTTATCGGGATCGAACGTGAAGAGGCATATCGGACTGTTGCCGCCAAACGCATCAGCAACGTACGCAAGTTTGACCGTGAGGCGCTTCAAACCACAACATCAAAGCGTGCTGAACCGCGTGTGCCCTTTGGCCAGTTGGTGGAACGTGGCATGTTGCGTCCGGGCGAGGAATTGTATTCGTTGAATGGGCGTCACAAAGCAAAAGTGCGTGCCGACGGATCGCTGATCGGCGCAGACGTCAAGGGATCGATCCATCAGGTTGGCGCGGCCTATGAAAAGGCTCCAAGCTGCAACGGGTGGACATACTGGTGCTACAAGAAAGACGGCAAACGCGTGCCGATCGATATTCTGCGCCAGCAGATCAGAGCCGAAATGGCGAACTGATCACCGAAATTTTCGAACACCGCCGGTGCCTTGCAGGCCTTCCAGATGAAGGCCCGCCCAAAAAGGCACTTACCTTGGCCCCGCCTATGGCGGGGTCTTTTTTTGAGCGTCGTCGGCGCTTTGGGCTAATTCACCTTCTCGCTGCGCTCGCGTGCCTGTTTGAGCGTCGCATGAACATAGCGCGCATCAAATTCGGATTTGTTGACCACATAGAACACCCCGGCCGAGGCGGCCTTTTGCCACATAAACGGCGACGGCCAGTCGCTGATCATGATCACCGGGATCCGGGCGAGCCGCTCGTCCTGTGCCAGTTCCTGAACAAAATTTGCGCCTAACCCGTCGGGCAGGTTGTTATCGAGCAGGATTAGCGACGTTTCAGGCCCACTCAGGGCTTTGCGGGCTGATTGAAGAGTCGATGCCACCGACACCTTCATCGAGGTCACATTGCGGTGCATAATCCGGGTCAGTTTTTCACTGTCGAATTCGCTGTCTTCGATGATCAGACAAGTGCCGCTTGGCGCTTCGCCCGAATTCGTAACGTGATGTTGCATGTGCCCCTCATACGTAGCTCTGGGGACTTAAGTGACGCACAAACCTTAAGTATGTGTGACTCATGTCTGTACATTTTTCTATCGCGGCACCGGCGTGCTTTGGCGGTTATAGGGAATCCAGTCCGTGATCTCGGGATAATACATAGCCCGCCAACGGCGCACGCGCGGGTTCATGACGCGTCGCCAAAGCGGCGGTACCATAGCGGCCATGGTCATCACCGGATAGCCAAAGGGCAATTGCGGTGCTTCGGATGGGCCATAGGTTTGCAATACCGGAAAGCGGCGGTCGGGCTTGTAGTGGTGGTCGGAGTGGCGTTGCAGATTAATCAGCAACCAGTTGGACGCCCTGTGTGAAGCATTCCATGAATGTCGCGGTTGCACATGTTCATACCGCCCGTCGCCCAGATGTTTGCGGGTCAGCCCGTAGTGTTCGATGTAGTTGACCAGTTCAAGCTGCCAGATTGCAACGCCAGCCTGCAACAGAAAAAGCCCCACGCCAGACCAGCCCCCCAGTAAAAACGCAAGGAGCAGGAAGCCGCCCTGCAAGGCCCAGTAGCGAAAGAAAGGGTTGGACCGATCGCTCCAGTGCAAATCCTTGCGGGCCAGCATTTGGGCCTCGGCGTGGAAAGCTGATTTCAGACATTGAACCAGAACGCGGGGATAAAAGCGATGAAACCCTTCGTTATAACGTGCCGTAACCGGATCGCGCGGGGTCGCAACATAGCGGTGATGTACCAGTAAGTGTTCCGAGCGGAAGTGCGAGTAAAGCACCATCGCGAGCAAAATGTCCGCCCACCAGCGTTCCAATCTGGCTTTTTGGTGCATCAGTTCGTGGGCATAATTGATGCCGATTGTGCCGGTGATCACGCCGACACCAAAGAAAACGCCGATGCGTTCCCATGTGCCAAGATGCGCGGCGTGCGAGGTATACGAGATCAGGCCGAATACCATCATGAATTGCAGCGGCACCCAGAGCAGTGTGATCATCCGGTACCAATAAAGGTCGGCATCTGTCGCCTCCAGATCCGCGTTATCCAGGTCCAGGCCCATTACAGCGTCCAGCAAAGAGAACAGGTACCACGTTACGATCGGCAAAAGCAGAACAGTCCAGCCGCCGAAGATTGCCGACACCCAAGCCAGAGGAATGAGGCCCAGCGACATCCAGAATGGCAGGGCGCGTGAAAAGCGGGCCAGTTTTTCGGGCGGGATTATTGTGCCTTGGGTGCTCATCTACTTTGCCTGTGACCTATCTCAACAATGAATACCGCAGAAACATCATCATACATAGGCGTGACGCTGCGCTATTTTCGCGCAAGGTCAAAGGCCTTGCGCATGACGGTGGGTAGATCACTGGGGCGGAACTGGTCGGGGGGCAGGAAGGTGCCGGAGGCTGGCCGGACATCGTGAGCGATTTCCGCAATGTGAACCTCAAGCACCAGATGGAAATGGGTGAAGGTGTGGCGTACGTCACCGGCCAGCTTCTGCCAGTTTGCATTAAGGGGCGGGGTGCTGGCTGGATGAGGCAAAGCACTATCGACCCACTCTGACCCGGGCCAGCCCAACATGCCACCCAGCAAGCCCTTGTCGGGACGTGTTTCCAAGAGCCAGGCACCATCGTTGCGCTGCGCGAGATAGACGGTGCCATGGCGGATTGGCTTTGCCTTCTTGGGCGTCTTTTTCGGCAATTCTCCAGCCGTGCCTGCGGCGCGCGCGGCACAAGGATCCCGCCAAGGGCAGATGCCGCAGGCGGGGGATCGCGGGCTGCAAATCGTAGCGCCAAGATCCATCACCGCTTGGGCATAATCGCCTGGACGGTCATTCGGTGTCAGGTCAGCGGCCTTGGCCATTAGGGCAGGTTTGGCGGCTGGCAAGGGTGTGTGAATATCATACAGCCGCGCCATGACACGTTCGACGTTCCCGTCCAGCACTGTAAAAGGCAAATCAAATGCGATCGAGGAAATGGCCGCAGCTGTGTACGGGC
>JBARUV010000299.1:0-7201 GCA_049645905.1 Sulfitobacter sp. | reverse complement strand
CATAGCGGATGGCAGGCTTAAAGAGGGTTTCAAACGGCAGTTTTCCGAACCGCTCGGACAGGGACACCCATGCTGATACGGCACCGGGCACAGTGACGCTTTCCCAACCGCGAAACGGCATTTCGGCGCGCCCCGAAAAACGGTCAATGTTCCATCCGGCGGGGCTGTGGCCCGAGGCGTGGAGGCCGTGCAGTTCGGTGCCATCCCACAGGATTGCAAAGGCGTCCGATCCGATGCCGTTACCGGTGGGTTCGACAACTGTTAGGGCAATGGCCGTGGCGAGGGCAGCGTCCACAGCATTGCCACCGCGCGACAGCATGGAAAGGCCCGCCTGGGCCGCAAGCGGATGCGACGTTGCCACCATGTTTGCGGCCAGAACCGCCGAGCGGCGGGAAGGGTAGGGGTGCGCTGCGCGTATCTGCATCAGGGTTCATCCGGGATGGGTTTGGGAGGACCCTTCGGGCCTTCGACAGCCTGTTGCGCAGCGGCGGCTACGGCATTTCGATCTGCGTCGGTCATATTGTCGGCATTTGCAACTTCGACTTTGACATTGCGTTCGGCCATGCGGATGCCGTTCGCCTCAAAGGCGTCACGCACCAGCATATATGCATCGCGGCGCACCAGCCATTGTTCACCCGGTCTCGTCATGAATTTGACGCCGACGACCATGTTGAATTCCTCCATCCGGCGCACGCCCTGGGATTTAGCGGTTTCGAGGATGCTGGCGCCATAGTCTTCACTTTCCTTCAATCGCACACCCACCTGTTTGATTAGCTTTTTCACCAGTTGAAGATCAGTATCAAAAGGTACGCGGAATTCCAGTTTCATGATGACCCAATCGCGTGAATGGTTGGTCAGGTGACGCAATTCTCCGAACGGGAGCGTATGGATTGCGCCGCGATGGTGACGGATTTGCAGCGACCGGATCGAGATGCGTTCGACGGTCCCCCGCAACTGGTCGATTTCGACATATTCACCAACACGAAAGGCATCATCAATAAGAAAGAAGATGCCCGAAACCACATCCTTTACCAGCGATTGCGCGCCAAAGCCGATGGCAATGCCAACAACGCCCGCGCCTGCCAGAATGGGCGCGATATTGACGCCCAGCGAGGTCAGGATCGACATCGTGACCATGGCCAGCAATGCGATCATCAGGGTTACCCGCAGAAGCGGCAGGAGCGTGGCCATCCGGGCCTCGGGCCCCGGCGCAGTGCCCGGTTCGGGGGGAACATAGGCAGAAAGGCGGCGGTCAATCGCAGTGCTGGCCCAGACCCAGATCAGATCGGCAATCAGCAAGGCGACCGCGCTGTCAATCAGGATTCCAGTGATGCGGCCCGCGAAGGTCGGGGCAGTTGCGCGTTCGAACACCCGCAAATCCCAGATCAGGGCAAGGGTGATTCCCACCGCAAAGATCGCGATAAAACGCACGATACGTTGAGCCAGTGGGCGGTAAATCTCGTAGGGGTGCGGCGGCGGTGTTTCCCCCACTGACATAGCGGTTTCGTCTGCAGGTGTGTCGGGAAGCAGGACGACTGCCCCTTGAGCCTCGGCCTTGGCACGGCTGAAAGCGCCGTCCACCCATGCGCGCAGCAGCATCAGGCAAGGGACCAAGAGACCCAGTAAGGCGACAGTCCACATCAGGGCAGTGCGATCAAGCACCAGACTGGCAAAGGCGATTGTTGCCAGCCCGCAAAGGTAGATCCGCCAAAGCCGCTGGGCACGTGTCAGGACATAGCCCTGAGTGCGCGCTTTAGTGGCAAAGCACATGACAACAGTGACATAGGTAGCAACCAAGGCAAGCAACGCCAGCAGGAGGCTGACCCCAAGGGCATAGGGGTTATCGGTGCCGCCTTCGGTGATGCGGGTATAGATATCAGCAAGGGAAGCAGCCAGAACATAGGTGCCAACCAGTGCTGTCAGGACGCGGGCCAAACGGCGGGCCATGTCATTGCCGAAGGGCAGGAGGCGCAACTCCTGCACACGCGGCGCCAGAAACAGTACCAGGACGGTGCGGATAGCGCGCACTGCGAAAATTACCACCAACAGGTTCAGCACAAGCGTTTCCAGAACGGGCGGCCAAGTGAACGCGGCAAAGGTGCCGATACTGCCAAGCGCGAACAACAGCAGCCCACCCAGCGTGATCAAGGTGCGCAGTCCGCCGGCAACGAGACGCTGACGCACAGTGTCCGTGTGGCTGAGCTCAACACGCAATTTCAGGGGGTTGGTATATTGCCGGTAGAGCCATTCCAGACCTGCACCCACAAACAGGAAGATCATCACAAACGTCAGACCGCGCACCTGCCGTTCAGGCGAAATTGCGTCGCGCCACTGCGTTGCAAAAACGTCCCATGCTGAGGGCAGCGCGCGCCACGCTTGCCCCAGATCATTCAGGCGGGCGCGGGTATGAACCACCGCCAGCATGAGTTCCTCACGCAGAGAAGGCCCTTGGTTTGCAGGAATTTCCGCTGTGCTTGCCTGATCCGCGATCCAGCCCTGAATACGCGGATCGGATAGCAGTCGGGTGAATTCGTGCAGATCATTGGCCGAGGGGGCATCGGGCAGCGGGGCGGTGTCCGTCTGGGCGTTCGCCGGGTGGATTGCGAGACACAGCAACAGGCCCAACAAAGCTGCGACGCGGATCACGTCGGGGCCTCCTGTCGCGGTTCTATTGTATGCTCGTGTCTGTTTTCAAACGTGAAATCAGGTGGATAGAGCCGTTCCACATCAAGCGCGCGGGTTTCTTCGAGGCGCAACTGGCAGGCAAGGCGCACGTCAGGCCCTTTATGCAGCCGATCCAGCGTGGCCTGTTCCAGCGGGTCGGGCAGCGGGAGGGGATGATCGCTGTTCAAGATACGCACGGCACAGGTGCCACATCTCCCGCGTCCGGCACAAAGGTTTGCATGCGCCTGACCTTCGGCGCGAAACGCGTCAAGAAGGGTTTGTCCGCTCTGGGCCGAAATGGTGCCTGCACTCTGTGTGGAGATGTTCACGCGGGCGGGCTGGGAAATGACAGATCGCACGGTGCGCGCTGCCAATACAAAGACACCAAGAGCTGCGGAAATCCAGATCACCCAATAGGTCACCTGTTTGATAAGAACGTTGTCGGTTGGAACCGGCGCAGACCCGTCAGGCAGCGGCAGTTGGGTAAAGACCGGCCCCAGCCCTTGGGACAGCACAATGCGGCCTGCCTGCGTGTAGCCAAGGAGTGCAAGGATCGGCACGGCCACAGCCAGCGGGTAAAGCCAGGGCAGCATGCGCACGGCAGCAGGGCGTGCGCGTAGCCACATGAAAAATCCGGCGCAGCCGTGGATCCAGACCACCGAAACCAACAGAACCTGCGTCAGTCCTATGCCCGGATTACTGAGCCAGAACAACCGGTTGAGCATCTCGTAGTCAATCTCTACATTGGCTTCTTTCAGCATGAAAACACCCACGCCATGAACCGCTAGCAGTGGTATCACAAGCAAACCTGACAGCGCCTGAACCGCGTCCTGTAGTGTGCCTGTGATGCGCGGGCGCTGATAGACGGCCCGAAGGCCCAGAAAATAATGCACCAACAGTGCCAGCCCCAACAACAACCCCGTCAGCGGCCCCGTCCAAAAGCCGGACAGATAGGGACGCGCGGCATCCATCGCCGCAATCGAGATCAACCCCAAGCTAAGATTGATCAAATGCAGGGTGACATATGCCAGCAAGATCAGGCCGGTAAAAGCCCGCAGACTACGCATCAGGGGTGCAGCGGTGCGGGGAGGGGTGGTCGTGGGCAAGACGGTGTCCGATCAGGCAAGGGCAGCTATCGCAAACTTAGGGTGCCAGCGGTGCCGGGCGCAAGCATTGCCGCATCAGGGAACGCAAGAGGGGTGACAGCGGGCCCGGTTGGTTGCATACTTGTGTTGTCCGCCGGGCCTTTGTGCCAATTTTAAGCGGGCGACTGAATTTTTTGTGTACATTATATTTGTCTGGAGGATTTTTAGATGAATTCGAGCAACGCCACGGGTTGGCTGTACCGGGTTGTCATGACTGCACTATTTTGCCTGTCTGTGTTTTCGGCTTCCACAGCGATGGCTCAATCCGAAGAAGGTGAAAGCGAAGGCGAAATTAGTCGGGGCAACTTCGATGATATCAATGGGGACAACCCGAATGATGCTCTTGAAGAGCGGGTGCCTGACAATCCTTACCAGATTGTCGCTTTACCCGAATCAAACGAGAATGCGACTGCCAGTATCACCAATGCCATTCGTGATTCATATAATTTCTGCGGCCGGATGCGGCGCCCGGAATATCTGGTTGATTGTGTCGGTGTGCAGTTGGAACTGATCGCCAGATCTATGCCCAAGACCGGGGACTACAGCGAAGCACGAGAAATTCTGGCTGACGCCTCCAAGAAGCTGCGCACTCTTGTGACCGAGAACCGCGCACCGGACAAGCCGCGCGTGCGCGTCACGGGCACGATCAACAGCAGCCGTGTTACCAGCAAACCACTGAATGCGGTGCGTGCGGACAGGATCAAGGAAGTGAACCTGCAGGCCGCTGATATCTTGGAAGAGGCAGAGACAAAACTGCTGCGCTCAGCGGCTGCCTCTGATCGCAGGTTGATTGCTTATGCACAAATGGCCAAAGCTGTGGGGTCAAACAAAACGTTGTTGCGCTCCGCCTGATGCGGGATGCGATATGGATAGAATGTTAAAAAGGGAACGGTCCGAAATGATAAGTCTAAAGTCCTGGCGGGCAGGCGCTGTCGCGGTGTCCACATTTTTTGCAGCTTCCGGCGCACTTGCGCAGGCCCCGTTCGAAGGGGGGTGGACGTTGAACCCCGAAATGTCGAATCTCAGTTTTCAATCGGTCAAGAAACAGACAGTTGTTGAATCCAGCGGCTTCGCGACATTTCAGGGCACGATCGATGAGAGCGGGACAGCGAATGTAACCGTCCTGCTGGATTCGGTTGATACCAAGATCGACCTGCGGAATGTCCGCATGCGCTTTTTGTTCTTTGAAACGTTCAAATTCCCCGAAGCCAAGATAACCGCCAAAATCGACCCTGCAATGATTGCGGACCTAGCTGCCGTGCGGCGCAAGCAGGTGCCGGTAGAATACACCATCGACCTGCACGGTGTGACAAAAACCTATACCTCGACCGTCACCGCGACCTTGTTGACGGATGATATGGTCTCCGTCGCGTCGGCCACGCCGATTTCCATTCCGGTGGCGGATTTCAACCTGTCCGAAGGACTTGGCAAATTGCAGGATGCCGCGAACGTGGAAATCCTCCCGTCCGCCACTGTGAGTTTTGACTGGGTTTTTGCGCGTGCTACCTCTGTCGTTGCACCGACCGCCGCCGCCGCATCTACCCAGCCTGTGAATGCCGCCCTTGAGACCGAAGGCAATTTCGACAGCGAAGCCTGCAAGGGTCGTTTCGAGATTCTGTCACGCACCGGCAACATCTACTTCGCCTCCGGCTCGTCACGGCTTGAGGACAAAAGCGGGCCATTGCTCGACAGCCTTGCGGGTATCGTTTTGCGCTGCCCGGGCATGGTGATCGAAGTGGGCGGCCATACCGACAACGTCGGTTCGGACGCTCTCAACCAACGTTTGTCAGAGGCGCGCGCGGCATCTGTTGTTAGATATTTACTCGGGAAAGGGCTTGGAAACGACACAATGATCGCTAAAGGTTATGGGGAAACCCAGCCCATTGCGGACAACAACACCAAAAAGGGCCGTTGGGACAACCGCCGTATCGACTTCAAGGTGCTCGAAAACTAGATGACACAACTCTTTCGCATAATCGCTTCGCTGCTGTTCCTGTTCGCGGGAACAGTGGCCAGCCTTGCTCAGGAACGCATTGCGCTGATCGTTGGCAATGGCAGCTATTCCTCTGTTACGCAGCTGGATAATACGGTGCCCGACGCAGAGCTGATGGCGCAAGTTCTGCGCGATAAGGGGTTTAAGGTCACTCTTCTGACAAATACCGATCAGCACACGCTGAACATCGGCATTTCGCAATTTGGACGCGATCTGCGCGGTGCGGGCAAGGATGCCACCGGATTGTTTTATTATGCGGGTCACGCGGTTCAGTCGTTTGGTGAAAACTATCTGTTGCCGACGGATGCTGCATTACGGGATGCGGCTGACCTGTCGCTGGTGGCTGTTGATGCGCAGGCCGTGTTGCGCCAGATGCGTTCGGCGCGCAACAAGACAAATATCGTTATTCTGGATGCCTGCCGGAACAACCCCTTCGAAGAAATTCCGGAGTTGAACGACAACGGTCTTGCAGAAATGAAAGCGCCTACCGGCACGTTCCTGTCCTACTCCACTGCGCCGGGCGCTGTTGCGCTGGACGGGCTGGATGGGAATTCTCCGTTTACCAAGGCACTCGCACGCGAAATCCCCATCGCCGGTGTCCCGATTGAACAAACCTTCAAAAAGGTCCGGGTGCAGGTGATCGAGGCGACAAGCGGACGGCAGACACCCTGGGATACCTCTTCACTGACCGGTGATTTCTTTTTTGAGGCCACAAAACGGCTGACGGCATTGGAATTACAGGAAAAGCAGTTGTGGGACTCAGTTTCGGAAAGCGACGATCCGGTGCAGGTCATGCTGTTTCTGCGCAGCTATCCGAAGGGATTGTTTCAAGAAGATGCACGCACGTTGCTGACCAATCTGATGGCGCAGGAACTCGGCAGTACGAACATCGCAGAGGCCAAAAACCCGACAGAAGAGATTGCAGTCGCTCCTGTGCAAGTCCCTGCGCCGACAGCCCCTGCAGCCGCCGCAGCGCGGGTGGCGAGCGAGGCAGAGTTGATCGGTATCGCGCAAGCCAGCGGTGACGCGGCAGATTATCAGGCCTATCTGGATGCTTACCCACGGGGGACATATGCAGAATTGGCTGATTTCGAGATCAAGATTATCGCACAGAAGGCGGAACGCGCAGCAGCCGCAGCACAAGCGCCTCAACCCGCCGAAACGCCCGAGCCTGTGGAAACGGCCACTGCTCCTGCGCCAGCCGATCATTCCGGTCTGACGTTTACCATGCCGTTCCGCACAGGCGGTGCGCCCATAGAGGGGAAAAGCATATCGCAGATCGTAGAACTGTCGCCATCCTTTCCGCCGATCGAAGGCCTTCCGGAGGAATTATGGAAGGAGCAGACCTGTTCCAATTGCCACTCATGGACCAAGGATGCGTTGTGTACGCAGGGCACAA
>JBARUV010000298.1:0-8901 GCA_049645905.1 Sulfitobacter sp. | reverse complement strand
GGGGTACTCATCCACCCGCTTATCGGGCGAGGGAATGCCCACCAGCGTCAGCATCTCGATGGCGCGTTTGCGACTCTCGCGCCCGCTGGCTTTTGTGTGCAAGCGGACGGCCTCACCGATTTGCCTGCCGATGGTGTAGACCGGGTTGAGGGACGACATCGGCTCCTGAAAGATCATGCTGATCTCGCCACCACGCAGCCTGCGCATTTCCCGCTCGCTCTTCTGGGCCATTTCCTCGCCGCGAAAGGTGATGCGCCCGGCGATCTTGCCCGGCGGAGTTGGCAGGAGGCGCAGGATCGACATGGACGTGACGGATTTCCCGCAACCGGATTCCCCAACGATGGCAAGCGCCTCGCCCCGATCTATAGCAAACGACAACCCATCCACGGCACGTGTCACGCCCCGGTCGGTCTGAAAATGAACCTGAAGGTCGCTGACATCGAGAAGTTTCATCGCTACACTCGTTTCGCAAGCCGTGGGTCAATCGAATCGCGCAACCCATCGCCCAGCAGGTTCACCGCAAGCACGGTGATGGACAGAAAAACCGCAGGGAAGAACACGATGTTCGGTTTTACCTGCCACAATGCCCGACCTTCAGCCATGATATTTCCCCAGGACGGGATCGAGGTTGGCAGGCCCGCGCCGATAAACGACAGGATCGCTTCGGTGATCATGGCAGAGGCGCAGATATAGGTCGCCTGCACCGTGATCGGCGCGATTGTATTGGGCAGGATGTGCTGGCGGATGATGCCGAATTTCGACGTACCGCAAGCCACTGCCGCCTCGACATAAGCCAGTTCGCGCACCGACAGCACCGCCGAGCGAGTCAGGCGCGCCACGCGCGGGATCTCGGCCAATGTGATGGCGAGGATGACGTTGAACACCGATCCGCCGCGCAACAGCGTCATCAGCGCAATTGCCAGCAGGATCGCGGGAATCGACATCATGCCATCCATGATCCGCATGATCACCCCATCAGCCCAACGGGTAAAACCCGCCACTAGCCCGATCACCCTGCCCACAGAAGACGCCAGCACGGCGACCCCCAACCCAACGATCAACGACACCCGCGCGCCGTAAACGCTGCGCGAAAAAATGTCGCGCCCCAACATGTCGGTACCGAAATAGGCTTCGGACGAGGGTGGTTTGACCCGCTGTGCAGGGTTTAGGGCAGCGGGATCAGTTGTAGCAATCAGCGGCGCAAGAATCGCCGTTAACACGACAGCGCCCAACAGCGCCGCGCCCAGCCACATCGTCGGATGGCGGCGCAGGCTGCGCACCATAGCTGAACGGGGGGGCGACATAGCGATGATAGCGGGCATCCGACGTGCCGCTGCGAACTCTTCGGCTGGTTCGGGTGGGTTGGTCAATATCTGATCCTCGGGTCGATGATGGTATAACTGAGGTAAATCAATAGGTTTATGATCAAATAGACGAAACTGAAAATCAGGATCACCGCTTGTATCACTGGATAGTCACGCCGCAGGATTGAATCCACGATCAACCGCCCCAGTCCGGGCAGCGCAAAAACACTTTCGATCACCACGGCCCCGCTGATCACCAGCGCGATGCCGATGCCGATCACTGTCACGATTGGAACAGATGCATTTCTAAGCGCGTGCACGAACAGCACAGAGCGTTCCGAAACACCTTTGCCGCGTGCGGTACGTATGTAATCCTGCTGCATGATCTCAAGCATAGACGCGCGGGTGATGCGCGCGATGATCGCAATATAGAACGTCGCCAGCGTAAAAGAGGGCAGCAACAGGCTACGCAGCCACGGCCACGCACCTTCTGCAAAAGGCGTGTACCCCTGCACCGGCAGCCAACCCAGTTGCAGCGCCAAGGTCCACGCCAGAACATAACCAGTCACAAAAACGGGCACGGAGAAGCCCAGTACGGCAAAGAGCATGATAAGCCGGTCCGTCAGGCTGCCATGTTTCCACGCGGCAAGCACCCCCAGCGGCACAGCGATCATGATCGCAATGACCATCGTCACGATCATCAGGGACAACGTGGGTTCCACCCGTTGCAAGATCATCGTGGAGACAGGCAACCGGGTAAATATCGACCTGCCGAAATCGCCCCGTATCACGCCGCTGGACCATTCGATAAAACGGACCGGAAAGCTGCGATCAAGTCCGAGGTCGGTGCGGATTGCGTCAATCTCGGCCTGTGTCGCCTGATCGCCTGCTAGGATCGCCGCCGGATCGCCCGGCGTGATGTAAAGCAAGCTGAACACGAACAGCATGACGAAAGCCACCACCGGAATGGTCGAGAGGATACGGCGGAGGATGTAGCTTCCCATTGGTACGGTTTTTCCTGCGGTTCGGGGATGGGCCCGCGCTGCGTGTTACTTCAGCACGGGCATTGTCGTGCCGTCAGCTGCGGCTGATGTTCCAGAACATGTCAACCGACCCCTGCAGCGCGCCTTGCAGATCTGCGCGCACTGCACCGGAACGATAGGACAGGCCCAACGGTAGTGTTGGCACCATGTCGATGGCGCGTTTCTGTACGTCGAGGTAAAGCTTGGCCGCTTCCTCACTGTCAGCAGCGCCCAGCCAGTTGACAACCATCTCTTCCATTTCGGCATCCTCGTACCAGCCCCACCAGCCGGAATCGCCCAACCCGCGTGTGGTGGCGTTGGTTGCCGGATTGTTGATGGAAATCGCCGGCCAGTTTGTCGCGGCGAGGTTCCAGCCGCCGTTTTCCGTGCTCTCTTTGGACACGCGGCGTTGCACCACGGTGCCCCAATCGGTTTCCACAAGATCGACGTTAAAACCGATCTTCTCCAACAGATCCGCTATCAACAAACCATGTGGGTGGATTGAAGCGATGTCGGTTGGGTTGAGAATCACCACCGGTTCTCCGCCGTATCCCGCATCCATCACCGCCTTTTTGGCGGCTTCGATATCCAGCGAGCCGAGAACACCCTCGCCTACCTGTTCGACGCCCGGTGTTCCGCAAGGGAACAGCGCCAGACATTCTTCGCGGTCAGCCTCGTTGGCGGCAACCGATTGCAGGAACGGCACCTGATCCACAGCCTTGAGAACGGCGCGGCGCAACTCGACATTATCAAAGGGCGCGATCAGGTGGTTAAAGCGGACCACATGCATAATGCCAAAAGGGTCGGTTCGGTGCAGGTTCACATCCGGGTGCGCCTCAAGGATCGGTTGCAGGTCGGTAAGCACCGCCCCCAACCAGTCAACCTCGCCCGCCTGAATGGCCGCAATGGCGGTGGCATCATCGGGGATGATTTGCCACTCCAGCCTGTCAAAATTCACCTGCTTGCCGCCTGATGTCCATTCGGGAGCACCGTCGCGGGGCAAGTAATCAGAAAACTTCTCGTACACAACTCGGTCGCCGGACACATATTCGTCCGCAATGAACCGGAAGGGGCCGGAACCGACCATCTCGGTGATCTGGGTTTGCGGATCGGTCTGCGCCAGCCGTTCCGGCATCATCATCGCCGGACGAGAATGCGGCTTGCCGATGGCGTCCAGCAAGGGGCCAAACGGGCGTGTCAGCTTAATCACAATGGTTTTGTCATCGGCATGACCAAAGGATTCAGTCGCGGCGTTGAGCGCCTGACCAAAGGGATCGCGCTGCGCCCAACGGGCAAGGCTTGCAGCGCAATCCTGGGCGCGCACGGGTTCACCGTCATGGAACTTCAGCCCGTCGCGTATGGTGATCTGCCACTCCAAACCGTCATCAGAAACGCTGTGCCCTTCGGCCATCTGCGGTTGGGGCGCCTGGTTGGCGTCAACACCATAAAGGGTATCGAACACACAGTACCCATGCGTCACGGAAACTGCTGCAGGTGTAAAAATTGGGTCTAGAACAGTCAAATTCGAGGCAGGCACATATTTCAGAACCTTGCTGTTTCCCGATTGGCCAAGTGCCGGTATCGACAAGAGCGGGCTCGCGGCAGCGGCCCCAAGGAGTGTGCGACGGTTAATCATGGGTCTTCCTCTCTATTGCGGCGCACGAAAGTCGCGCGTCTTATTTGAATTAAAGCGGTACCGGCTTTTGCAAGTCGTCGGCGGGCCAAAAGGGGCGTTTGCGGTTTTTCCATTCCACATCCTGCAAACGCAGCGGTGTGCCACCGGGTCCATGTAACGCAATAAAAGTGGTGTCTTTGGACAGTAGTTTACGAAAATTCATCAGGTTTTTGAACGACACCAGGCGGCAGCTGGAGATATCTATCCCGCATGCTGCGTAGTGTTCGTCGGTGTGTTCATAGACCGCATGACTTGCACACAGGATACGCAACCCGCCAACCCGAAGAACTGCCGTCGGGCCAAGCGTTGTTTCGACATTCGCGACCGGCCCGCCCTTATAGACAAACCGCCCTTCGTGCAGGCTTTCGACCGTGGCCGTCACTGTCACCGGATCATGCCAGCGGTTATCCAACCAGGCACCGATCCTGAACTCCGCCTGCGCACCCAAGCCCAGATCAAAGGACCGTTTCGCCGCTTGAGGGTCATAGATGCTGAGCGCCGACGGCACATCCGGTGCATGCTTCAGTATCGCGGCCAGAAGGGCCGGAGAATCGCCAGCAGCGCCGCCGCCAATGCTGTCCGGTGCATCGACCAGCAGAATAGTTTTTGCATCCATCTTCAACGCCGCAGGTACAGCCTCTTGTGGCGTCATCGCCTCCAATTCAAATGCCCGCCTTCGCGACCACATCGCATCGAGGATTTCTTGGGCCGCACGATCGGCAGCCCCGGCATCGCCATCGGTCACAGACAATCCGGTAATCCCTACGTCCGCCATATCCAGCCACGGCTGCACCGGGAAGTAACTGACGCTCAGCGCCTGGCCCTTCGCTTCCATTGCGCGCGCAAGTGCTGCGACCTCTGCCATAGGGGCACCACAAAGCGTGGCACCGCCAAGTACCGGCACAATGGCGTTGTACTTTTTCAACCGTGTGACAGGCGTAATCTCACCCCGGATAGCACGCACCAACAAATCCGCAGCCTTCCTGCCGGTCTCGTAGGCGTCAACATGCGGATATGTTTCGTAGCCGACGATAATATCCGCCGCTTCGACCATGCGATCAGACACATGGGCATGCAGATCAAGGCTTGTGGCAATTGGCACGTCGGAACCAACGACCTCGCGCACCCCTGCTAGCACAGCGCTTTCGGGGTCCTTTTCCTCGCCACAGATCATTGCGCCATGAAGAGCGAGAAAGACGCCATCAAGTGGCAGCGCTGCCTTTACCCCCTCAACAATAGAGTTCAGTGTTTCCTGAAAAAAATTCTCCTCGACATGGCCACCCGCCCCGCCTTTTGTCGCCAGCACCGGCACAATGTCGAAATCAGCCTCCTGCAGGACCTCAATGCCACCCGCCAGCCCCGTCTTCTTGCCTTTGACAAAGGTCAGGATCGAATCTCCGGTAAACAACCCCTTGCGTTCGAAATCCTCACGCGTCTCAACCCGTAAAGACAGGCTGTTTCCTTCGTATTCGAAACTGGCAACTGCAACGCGCAAGGTGCACCTCCTTAAAAAGTGCCTCCCACCGCTGAGATCAAAAGGTGCCAGCGTTATGAAAGACACGATGGAAAAGCTTGTAGGATCGGATCTTCAAACTTATAGTTACCGGTAACTATCGCGTTGTCAATGATGGTAGCGGCGCAATACGCCTAATGCCGGGCAAGGGGGAATAAGCACCATGAAGACCCCCTATCGCCGTCCGAAACCTCGGCAGGCAAAACTGCAAATGCGGGATGTGGCACGAATGGCGGGGGTGTCCGCACAGACCGTCTCGCGCTACTTTAAGAACCCAGCGTTGATCGGGCAGGCCAACCGCGACCGAATTGCACAAGTGGTTGCGGATACTGGTTATTTTCCGAATCCAGCGGCCAGCAGCCTTTCAGCAAATCGCACGAACCTGATCGGGATTATCGTGCCCACCATCGACCATTCGATCTTTTCCGAAATGGTTGCGGGCCTAGCGGAAGTGCTGGAGCGGCACAACCACAGTTTGCTGATTGCCTACAACGCCTTTTCTCTTGAAAAGGAAGAACAACTGGTGGAGCGCTTTCTTGCCTACAAAGTCGCTGGGATCGTCCTGATCGGCCAACTCCATAGTGAACGAACGGCGCAATTGCTGCGCGCCTCTGCGACACCGACGGTCGAACTCCTTGAAATAGACGGACCACCGGTTGACCTGGCCATTGGCCTGTCGAACTTTTCTGCAGCACAGGAAATGACCCGCCACCTAGTTGACTGCGGTCGGCGCAAGATCGGGTTCATTTCAGCGGTCCTTTCCGGCAATGATCGGGTGCAGCGACGGCTCGAAGGGTACAAGGCCGCATTGCAGTCTGCGGGGTTGGCACTGGACCGCGGACTTGTTGCGCATGCGGAGTTCAAAATCGAGAACGGCGCGCATGCCTTTGCCCAGATGCATGCGCTCCACCCGGATCTGGATGCAGTTATTTCGAATGACATTCTGGGGTTGGGGGTGCAGTTGCAATGTGGGCGGATGGACCTGTCAGTCCCCGAGCAGATTGCGATTACAGGGTTTGACAACCTCGAGGTCTCTTCAATTCTGGAAAAGCGGCTGACGACCGTGAAAATTGACGGACACAAGATGGGCGCATTAGCGGGCACAAAATTGCTTGAGGCGCGAGACAACACCTTAAACGAGTCCAAGGTCGTGGATATAGGCTATGAAATTCTCTGGCGCGAGACAACGCCATGAGAGGCGTGTTTTCACGCAAATCTCGTCGCGACTGTACAAGTGGTGATCTTGGCCCGGGTCAGGGCGATCGATGCATAGATCATCCGTTACCAGCGCCGATTAAGGCATGCAGCAGGGCGCTTTGGCGGCAGGTTCTTTGCCATCAACATTTTTTCGCCCGATCGGCCTCGGGACAATAAAGACAAGATGAAGAACCTGCTCTTCTTCTTGCCTCGGCGCACGATGATCGACGCGGTTGATGCGCAACCCGTCTCCATGGCGATGGCCCGGCATTTGAAGTGGATGGAACGCGCCTTCTAGGGCCGCTTCAAAAAGTGCCGCGCGGTGGCAGGATTGCGCAATTGTTTGGCGAACTAAATTGTCTCTGCGGTCATGCCCATCAAGGGTGCTGAAGCCATCAGCCCGCCCTTTCATACACGCGGCTGGACGCCACCTATTCCAACGCTCATGTGATACCGCCCTCGGCCCGCAACCTGACGGATCGGCAATTGGGCCATAAACCACGATAACAACGGCATGTTGGGCACCAACTATGCGGCCGGTTTCCCTAATCCCGACGGTACGAAGGCCGCGGATCGCGGCGGTTCAGGCTCCGATTTTGACGGTGCGCAGCTGCCTTTGTCACTGGGCGATGCGGCGGTAATTGTCAGTTTCCGGGTGGCGCTTACGCCGAATGGGTACGACGCAACCCTGCTGACCAAACTATGCCATGAAAACCGGATTGCTCTCAGGAATCGTCAAGGCTGATAGCTAATGAGAAAGGTGATGCATAGACCACTGACTTCAAGGTCGGGATGTGCAGTTTCTTAAGATCATGGAAAACCTCTGCCCGTTCCAACCTATCAGTATGTCGCCTCATAGATCCGACATATCTCGCTGACATCCATATCCGCCACATGTGCCATTTCGGCTTTTTTGTGGGCTCGGTAGACTGGTGCGAATTGCGGCCCAAACCATTGGGTGACAGTTGGATCGGCTTCGAACGCATCCAGTGCAGCAACCAGCGAAGTGGGCAAGCGGACAAAGCCACGCGCGCTAAGATCGGCAGGAGAAAGGAGCGAAAGGTCCTCTTCTGTCGGAGGTGGCGCGGTGAGTCCATCTTCGATACCCTGTGCGCCGGCATGCACAATCGCCGCCAAAGCCAGATAAGGCGAGGCAGCAGCATCCGCGGCCCGGTATTCAATATTGAACTGGCGCGCGATAGAAGCTGGATCTCTGGCGGTCACTGGACAAACCCGCAGCGAAGCTTCGCGATCCCGAAAGCCAAGGTTGTTGTAGGCAGCTGACCAGCGGTGTGGTGTAAGGCGCTCGTAAGAAACAACGGAAGGAGCGGTCAGCGCCAAAATGTTGAACAGATATTTTAAGACGCCCGCAGCAAAAGCACTTGTCAGCGAAGACATCCCGCAAGGGCCGTTTTCGTCATAAGTCAGGGGGGCACCGGCATCGTCAACAAAGCTCATGTGGATATGCACGCCGTTACCAACGCTGGCAGGATCCCGGATCGGCGTGAAGGTCGCCGCATCGCCCATCGCCCGTGCGGCTGAACGCGTCAGCTCGCGCAGGATCACCGCCTCATCTGCCGCACGTATTCCCTGCGCCGGGCCAACGACAACCTCATATTGGTTCGGCCCGTATTCCTTCATGATGCTGTCAGGTGCCAGCCCGACAGATTGCAAGGCACCCATCAAAGTTTCGCTGAAGCTCCGTTGGAGTTCGAACCCTTCACGGCCGTAGCCCTGATAATCCACTGCAGGAGCGCTCTTGAGTTGGAACTCATGCTCGAACGCCGCAATCAGGTTTGCACCACTGATGCGGTGCAGCCGTTCCAGTGCTTTGCGCAATATTGAACGCGTGCAAAGCTCCCACGCTTCCCCCTCCAGCGTAACAATGTCACCCAGCATGAAATACTCGGACGGCCCGTTTGAAAATCCGACGTCGGCAACGGCATTGGGGTCCGGCACCAACAGTAGATCACCCAAGGCACCGAACGGGCTTTCACCGATCCCGTCAAAACAGTTGATCATCACATTTGTCGGTGTCCAGCCGACGCCCCGCAACAGGCGTTTATCCAATTGGGCCGCCGGAAACGCTTTTCCACGCACCTTTCCTGCAAGGTCGGATGTGGCAACAAAAATCAATGGCATGGTCATCATCAAACGTCTTTCTGAGGAGTGCGCAAAGCATCCCACGCT
>JBARUV010000297.1:0-5650 GCA_049645905.1 Sulfitobacter sp. | reverse complement strand
TGACAATGGCCTGCCGTTGCATATCAAGATCGGCCGCAAAGGCGTTCCGCCCCTGCCAGTCGACAAACGACCGCGACCGCGCAATCGCCGAGAGCAGCTTGCGAATTTCACGTGCGACATCCCCCGTCCCTGCTTCGCCCGCCAATTCGAGCCTCAACCGTCGCTTAGCGCCCGCATTGCCTTTCGTGATCTCAATCAGAAGATCAGCCAGACGCTCAGCGCCAAGTGCTGCAAGGTTGTCCGCGTTCAGTGTTGTCTTTGGAGCCATGCGGAAATTCTAGAGCACGCCGCAGGTAAAATTCTAGTCCCCTGTCCTCTGATCTTTCGGTGTCCAGCCACAAACGTAAACTGTGGTGAGCCGACCTTCGCTGCGGGGCGGACGAACTGGTAAGATGCGGGACAAACTGACCTTTTGATCTCGCAGCGAATGCAAGCGCAGAAAACGCTCGCGCATACAGCATAAAATTCTCTGCGGTGCGGCGATATTCCCCAGACCTGCCATTGGTTCGAGCACAAACGGGTGAAATCTTAACCGACCCTTGGCTGCGGCTTGCCTCAACAGTCGAGACGCGGGGCAAGGGGCCTCGTTCTTTCTGTCGTGAGACGCTCAATATACATCGCGTTGGTATCGATGGGTCGAAACAAGCGCGTCAATATAAAGATCGGCAGCGTCTGCGTCACGCGCGCCATGGGTCATGACAATATCGCGTAAGGTTTGATCGACATCGCTGGCCATCCGGCTGGCGTCACCGCAGACATAGATGGCCGCACCTTTTTCGAGCCACGCAAACACTTCGGCACCCTTTGCCTTAAGCAGCGTTTGTACATAGACCTTGTCCGCCCCATCCCGCGACCATGCCAGATCGGTATGGGTCAACAGACCGCTTTCCTGCCATGCTGTGATCTGGTCCTGATAAAGGTAATCGCAGGCCTGATGTTGATCGCCAAAAAACAACCAGTTCGATCCGGTGGCTGCGCGAGCTTCGCGTTCTTCCAGAAAGGCGCGGAACGGGGCGATCCCGGTGCCAGGGCCAATCATGATCAGTGGTTGGGTGTCATCATCAGGAATGTGGAAATGCGCAGATTTTTGAACGTAGACCCCAACCGCGCCGCCCTCCGTCAAACGATCACCCAGATAGGTGGATGCGACGCCTTTGCGCGGCGTGTCATTCAGATCATAGCGAACCTCGCCTATGGTCAGGTGGACTTCGCCCGGATGCATATTCGGGCTGGATGAGATCGAATAAAGCCGCGGTTGCAACGTGCGCAGACCGTTCACTAATGTCTGCGGATCAAGTGTCAGGTCGCCGGATGTCAATACATCGATGATCTGGCTGTCCATACCCGCGGTATCCAGACCCCACGCTTCTAGGGTTTTGGGGGTCACGGTTGTCAGGTCAAGGCGGGTCAAAAGCGCGGGGCGTAACCTGACGGGGCCAGTTTTTAGCTCAACCGCTTCTTTGCCCGTGAACCCGCAGGCTTTCAAGATTGCCGCGACCTCGTCCGCGCAATTGAGCGGCCAAACGCCAAGCGCATCACCAACCTGATATTCCAGATCTTCGCCACCGCCAGCCAACGACAACTCGATATGGTTCACGCATTTCGCGGATGTTTCGCCGCTTAGACGGTCAGCGGCGAGCAATGTCGCCATAAAGGGGTGATTTTTGTCGAAGCCCGGCGCGGATGTGGCGGGTTCTGGCGCTGACGCAGTCCCTGCGGCGGATTTGAACGGGTCGCTTTCGAAAGCGGCGGTTTTCCAAGCGGCGTAGTCATCGTCAAAATCTACATCGCAGGCGACCAGATCGGCGACGCGCGTGGCACCTAACGCGGCAAGGCGGGCATCGATGTCGCGCGCGGGTTTGTTAAACTCGGCGTAGCTTGAGTCGCCAAGGCCGCAGATGCTGTAGTTTAGGGTTGCCGGTAAGGCGGGCGCATCGTCAGCCATTAGGGCTGCGTAGAATTTAGCGGCGTTATCAGTTGGTTCACCTTCACCGAATGTAGCGGCGATGATCAGCACATGCGACAGCCCGGCAAGGTCGGACACTTGGATGTCGTCAAGTGCCGCGACTTTGGGTTCGAACCCTTGGGTCTTGGAATATTTGCGCAGATCCTTGGACAACGCTTCGGCATTGCCCGATTGCGAACCATAAAGAACGGTTAACGCGGTGCCGACTTGCGGCGTGGCCTCTGCGGCGGCGGCATTGGCAATCGCGTGCAATCCGCTGAGCAAGCCGTTCAGCCAATGCCGCTGCGCGTCATCAAAGGGGGCGTCGGCGGGGATAAAGCTGGCGGGGGCGCCACCGTGGGTTTGGCCAATGGCCGTTGCAAGATTTGCAAGCATTTTCGGATCTTGGGCAGTCATGATGGCTGTTCCTCCGGAGGGAATGGGTGAGTCAGGCGGCGGCGGAATAATCTGCCGGAAGCAACTGCGAAAGTGCGTCGTCCGCTAAGCTGCAGACATAATCGACGAAGGTTTGATCTGGCGCACGCGCGTCAAGGTAATGGCCGACCACATGTTCCAGAATGGCGTTCACATCGGCGGCGGGCACCGGACCACACAGCGGACGCGCCAGATTTTGGTCTTGGTCAGACCCACCGCCCAGCACGATGTTATATCCTTCGCCGCCTCCGGGTGCAGTTGTACCGATCAATCCGATATCGCCGATGTAATGCTGCGCACAGGAATTCGGACATCCCGTCAGGTGGATATTGATGGGGCTGTCCAGCGTGAAACGATCTTCAAGGTGGCGCACAATGCCCGACGCGTCCTGTTTGGTATAGGCTAGGCACAGTTTGCATGCCCATTTTCCGGTACACGCGACAGCGCCTGCGGCAAAGGCGTTGGCACGCGTGGTCAGGCCCAATTCTGCGATTTCAGCCTCAACCGTTGCGACCTTATCATCGGGCACACCCACGATCAGCGGGTTTTGCCAGACGGTTAGCCGGATGTCGTTGCTGCCGTGCTCTGCCGCGATCCGACCTAGCGCGATCATTTGATTTGCTGACATGCGGCCCAATTCCAACGCGACACCGATGTAGTTCAGGCCCGCCTGCCGTTGTTGATGAACGCCGATGTGGCCCTGACGATCAATGGCCGCGCGAGGGGCTTCAGCACCGTTTGGCAGTCGATGCAGTTCGACGCCAGTTTCGAAACTGGCAAGCACCTCACGCGTGCGGTCGCAGAACCAATCGAGGCCTTCACGATCCAGCAGATACTTCAGCCGCGCCTTACCGCGGTTGGTGCGATCCCCGTGGGCGACAAAGACGCGCAACATGGCTTCTGCGACGTCCACGGCCAGTTCGGGTTTGCACACTAGTCCGGTGTCACTGGCGAAATCTTTGTGGCCCGTGATGCCGCCAAGGGCGATGCGGCACCAGACACCGGGGTCTAACCCATGATCATTCGGTCCCAGTTCGACGGCCTGGAATGCGATGTCGTTGGTGTCCGACACGCAGGAAATCATGCCACCACCATCAAAAGAGATGTTGAATTTGCGCGGGATGCCTTGAAGTTCCTTGGTGCGCAATATCCGCAGGCTAAGGCGTTTGGCCATGGGGCGCATGTCGATCAGTTCAACGGGATCGAAACCTGCGGTCGGGGCGCAGGTCAGGTTGCGGGCAGAATCAGCGCCAGTGCCTTGCGACGTCAAACCGACATCTTGCAGGGCCTCAACGATTGGAATGATGCTACCCGGTTGTATTTCGCGCAATTGCAGGCTGCCGCGCGTTGTAACGTGGGAATAACCGCCAGCAAAAGACTGGGCGATTTGCCCCAACGTCTGCAATTGATCCCCGCGCAGGATGCACGCAGGGCACCGCAGTCGCATCATATATCCGGGGCTGGCGGGTTCTACGTTGAAAAAGCCTAAATGGCGCAGCAGGAATTGGTCCAGTCCGGCAGCCAAATGCCCTGTGGCTTCCCAGTGTTCAACCTGACGCCACATGTCGACGGGGTGCGTTTTGTGCTTGGCGACCTCTTCCTTGCACAGATCTTCCATTGGAATGCCATATACGGTTTCCGGTTCCGCTTCGGCCGCCACCCCTCCGGGGGACAGCGCCTTATGCAGATTCAGCCCTGACAAAACATTGACAAGATAGTCTTGCTGTTCGGCACTAAAGCCCGGATCGGACGCACTCATGTCGTATCACTCCTGCAATCATACGCATCACGCAGCGAACTGCCGGATGCAATGTTTGTGGTATTTGCCTGAAAAGAGCCGCGCTGCTCCGTGTTTCGCTGAATTATAGTGTCAGCTTCGCCCGCCATTGGACGCTTAGGTCTAGAACTTCAGATTCGATGTGAATGTCAAATTTGAACCAATTGGATTGGTGGCTAGAGACGCCCCACAAGCACGTTTGCTGCCATTTTAGGCTAAGTGGCCAGAAGCGCGTCATATTCGCGCTTTGGTCGCACTGATCCAGCCCGCCAGATTCGGAAATCGGAACGCACCCCGCAAGTCAAAGTGGGAATTTGGTTCGTTTTTCGCTCAATATTTAGACAACCCGGACTCAATCTACGTGTAAAAATGCTGCGCCGCAGAAAATTGGTGTTTTTTTGAACATTTCGCGTCCCAACACTAGTCGCAGCGCTCAGGCTTACTATGCAGGACATACGGACCCACAATGGCGTGGACGTCCAGTTTGGCAACGTTGCTATTCCCTATAACCCCAACTCCTCAGGAGTTAAGGCGCGGATTGCACTTGCTATGTCGAAGAATTTTATCGTCCACGCGGATCACTGCGCCATCAAGAATGGTGTGACGTGCCTCAATCAGATCATTGAGCTTGACCATTGTGCTGTGCAAGGCGCGGACGAAAGCCAAGCACAATCTTTCCCGACCAAGATGGACGGCGACACCGTTCTTCTTGCTCTCTAGTTCACCCTCCCTTCAATAAAGGACCCAAATACCATGTCATATGTAGTACCCTCAGACTTCGCGGAGAAGATGATCGACGCGGGTGAAGCCAAAGTCCTGATGTCGACCAAAGATATCCTAATCCGCTCCTATATGGCCGGTGCCATTCTGGCGCTTGCTGCCGCGTTTGCGGTGACCATCGCCGTGAATACAGGCGACTTTTTGGTTGCGTCCTTGCTGTTTCCTGTTGGCTTTTGCATGCTGTACCTGCTTGGATTTGACCTGCTGACCGGTGTGTTCACACTTTGCCCTCTGGCCGTTATCGCAAAACGCCCCGGCATCACTTGGAAGGGTGTTTTTCGCAATTGGGGCCTTGTGTTCTGTGGCAACTTCGCGGGCGCGCTGACAACGGCGGTGTTTATGGCGGTCATCTTTACCACAGGGTTTTCGACGGAACCCAACGCCGTCGGACAACGTATTGGTGCGATCGGTGAAGCCCGTACTATTGGTTACGCGGCGGCTGGCGCTTCTGGTTTCCTGACCGTGTTTATCCGTGCCGTTATGTGTAACTGGATGGTGTCTACGGGTGTTGTTGCTGCGATGATGTCCACAACAGTGTCCGGCAAAATCATGGCAATGTGGATGCCAATTCTGGTGTTCTTCTACCTTGGCTTCGAGCATTCAATCGTAAACATGTTCCTGTTCCCATCGGGCATCATGCTGGGCGGCCAATTCACGTGGGGCGATTACCTGCTCTATAACGAATTCCCTGTTATTGTGGGTAACCTTGTAGG
>JBARUV010000296.1:0-1711 GCA_049645905.1 Sulfitobacter sp. | reverse complement strand
CCGTTCTGCGTCCAAGGCGTAAATTGAACAGCCAGAACAAGGGGTTTTCCAGATTGGTGGCGGCCGTTGACTTCGCGAAAAACCACGGCTGTGTCTGGCGGTAATGGTTGGCCATCAAAATGTTTCGAACCCCAATCGAGGAGCAAATCAGTTATCTGAACGGCACCAAGTTCCTCTTTTGAATATCCAAAAAGGTGAGTTGCCGCAGGGTTGGAGAAAACAATACACCCACTAGGATCTACGGCGATCAGTGCGACACCAACCGATTCCATGATCTGCTCAGATAGATTCATCACAACGCCAGCACCTTCAAGACACCGATAAGCTAGACCATGACGTTTGGATTGAAAGAGCTGGCCAAGCAGAATATCAACTCGCAACTTGCTATAATGCTCCAGGAAGGCCCTCGAAGCGACCAAGTCGCAATCGAGGCGCAGTTCAACCAGCACCGAAGGTTTTTGGCGAAGTGGTCGAGATATTAACGGTGACTACGTGATCAAGGATCTGAAAATCAGCAGCCGGTGCGGTACCCAACCACCTTCACCGTCGTCGCAAGTATTCGAAGGTCACTCACAAAAGACAGGCTGCTGTTGTAGCGCGAGTCATAACCAGCGCGATCAGCAAAAGCAGAGAGATGGCGGGCAGAAACCTGCCAGGGACCAGTGATACCGGGGAGCAGGTCGTAATAATCCTCGCCCGGATAAAGGGCCTTTTGCGACACCATCATTGGCCGGGGACCTACGAGGCTCATGTCGCCAATCAGTACGTTGAAAAGCTGCGGCAGCTCATCTGCGGAAGTGCTGCGCAGGAGTTGCCCGAGGCGCGTAACGCGCGGGTCATCGGCCAGCTTCTGTTTGCTTTCCCATTCACGTCGCAGGTCAGGGTCGCTACGAAGGTGGCGCTCAAGGCAGGCATCCGCGTCGTTCACCATCGAGCGAAGTTTCCACATCCTGAAAACGCGGCCATTCTTGCCGATCCGAGCCTGAGCATAGAAAGGCTTACCGCCATCGAGCGCGACGAGAAACGCCAGCACGGCGATGATTGGTACGACAAATGGTAAAGCTAACAAAGTCAGTCCGACATCAAGCGCACGTTTGCCGAAAGCCCGATAGAGTTTGGACTGGGGAAATATACTGTCATTTTCGGAAAAGTAGGGATGTTTGATATTCATACTAACCTTCTATCGTTAACGATCCCGCGTATAAAACGGTGGGATTACAATCGCTTATAACTCGTTAGATGGGCTGCGAAGAGAGTTCCGCCGCGGCCCGATTTGCTCATTTGATCTGCACCTGAAAAACTACTCAAACAGATGCAAAGTGGGGCGTTGATTAGGGCGCCCGAACACAATCTCGATGAAAACAAGCTTGCGTATGACTGTAGTCGTTACACTTTTAACGGCTAACCTTTACGACAGGATCAGCGGCGTTGAAAACTGATCAATTGTGATTCTTTTCCCGTTTTTGATTTACCCTCAATGGGTGATTTATGTACCAGCCAAACGGTTCTGCCGCGGGGACCATGTCAGGCAGAACCACAAGCATCTTTAGGACAATTTGCCCTTCCGGAAGTCGCTCCATTAACCGCCGCTCAATTCAAACTCTGTATGCTTTCAGGGTGGCGTCTTATTCGTTTGTGCTGCTGCGGTGCTTTGGCCTCGGCACGCAACCCCCCCACTCACAAAGCGAACAGCACACTTTCAACTCTAGAT
>JBARUV010000295.1:0-2914 GCA_049645905.1 Sulfitobacter sp. | reverse complement strand
GGATGGTTCCTATGACCTCTACTTCGCGCCCGAGCCGCCGGAAGGCAAAGAAGGCAACTGGCTTCAGACCGTGCCGGGCAAAAGCTGGTTCACCATCTTACGCATGTATGGGCCGCTCGAGCCCTGGATCGACAAGACCTGGCGTCCAGGCGAGATCGAGCTAGTGACCGACTGAACGAGGCAAATAAAAAAAATAACCACACAGGAGCCATCATGAAAATCAACCTGACAAAAGCCCTTGCCTTCCTGGTGTTCCTCACGTGCACCTCGGGGGTGGCGGGAGCCCAGATCAGCGCCACCCCCGAAGAAGCCCGCGCCATCGCTAAGGAAGCCTATATCTACGGCAACCCAGTGGTGGATAACTATCGGATTCAGTATGACTACTTTGTGAATAAGCAGAGTCCCGAATACAAAGCACCGTGGAACGAGATCTTTAGCATGGCACGCGTTTTCACTTCGGAGGACAAAGCAATCCAAAGCCCCAATTCAGATACGCCCTACTCCTTCATCGGGATGGATTTGCGAAGCGAGCCTTTGGTCATCACCGTGCCGGCCATTGAAAAGGACCGTTACTTCTCGTTGCAGTTCATCGACAGCTACACCCACAACTTCGCCTACGCCGGGAGCCGCACAACCGGCAACGACGGCGGCGTGTTTTTCGTCGCCGGACCCGACTGGAAGGGGGAAACGCCCCCCGGGATCACCAAGATGATGCGTGCCGAGACACAGTTCGCTTTCCTGACGATTCGCACCCAGCTGTTCAACCCAGGCGACATCGACAAGGTAAAAGAAGTCCAGGCTGGCTACACAGTGCAGACGCTTTCTGCCTTCTTGGACAAACCGGCACCCATGCAGGCACCGAAGGTTGAATGGATGACGCCGCTCTCGGTAGCTGACCAGAAGACATCGGTCGAATTCTTCAACATCCTCAATTTTGTCCTACAGTTCTGTCCTACGGTCGAGTCCGAAACGGATCTCATGGCCCGTTTCGCCACTATTGGCATTGGTGCCGGCAAACAGATCGACGTGGAGGCACTGTCACCCGCGATGAAAAAAGCGATCACCGACGGCATCGCCGATGCCTGGAAAGAACTGGGCATTTTTGAGAAAACGGACATTGCCACGGGCCGAGTGACCAGTGGCGACCTCTTCGGCACCCGGGAATATCTCAAGAACAACTATCTCTATCGCTTCGCGGGCGCGGTGCTCGGCATTTACGCCAACTCCAAGGATGACGCGATTTATCCGATGTATCGGGTGGATGCCGATGGCGATTCCCTCGACGCAGCGAAACACAGCTACACCTTACGTCTTGAACCGGGCAAATACCCCCCGGTCAATGCGTTCTGGTCGGTGACTTTGTATAACCTGCCCGAAAGCCTGCTGACCGCTAATCCTCTCAACCGCTACCTGATCAATTCGCCCATGCTGCCTGATCTCAAGAAAGACGCTGACGGCGGCATGACGATCTACATCCAGCATGAATCGCCAGGCAAGGAATTGGAAGCCAATTGGTTGCCCGCTCCGGATGGTTCGTTCTGGATGGCCATGCGCCTTTACTGGCCGAAACCCGAGGCACTCGATGGCAGGTGGAACCAACCCTCGCTGAAAAAGTCACTATAGGCGAGCGAAGCTCGTCATCAAGGAGAAGAACCTATGAAACAACCAAAAAACTCAGATTACTTACCCATTACGGCGACGCTGATCGGCGTGGCGACAAAGCGTTCGAGAAAGTCTCTGTCATCAACGAAAAAATTCGTCGTGCTACTGACATCGGCCATCGCCTTTATTAGTATCGCGGTCTGCGCACAGGCCGCGCAGACGACCCCGCCTGAGAAGCCGGAAACGATCGCCGAGCGGGCCTATCTCTACGGGCTCCAGCAGACGATCTTTTATGGCCAGCGCTGGATTTATACCCAGAACGACGCCGAAGCGAATGACATCTATTCAGGGCTGAACCGGTTCTTCTGGGTGCGTAAGCAGATCACCCCGGACTTTCCTGTGGTGACGCCGAATGCCACAACGCTCTATGGCTCGGGCTTTCTGGACCTGCGTGAAGGTCCGGTGGTTGTCGAAGTTCCAGAAATCACCGATCGCTATTTCAGCGTCCAGATCATGGATCAGTACGGCATCTTCCGAATGATCGTCGGGTCGCCCTTCAACGGCACCAAGGCGCGCACATACATTCTGATTCCGCCGGGCTTTTCGGGCGAAGTTCCGGCTGACTTCCCGACCACGGATATCATGCAATGGCCATCGAAAACGGCTTATGGCGTTGTCCGAATGGCAGTCGAGACCGGTTCTGATGCGGAAATAGCGACAATCAACGCCTATCAGGACCAGGTCACTGCCACGCCGCTGGCTGATTGGCTGGCAAATGGCCACAAGGGGATTGCCCAGGCAGACCGCAAGATCGTGCCGGGGGACTTTGTCATCCCCGTCGGGCTGCCGGACTATGCGGTGGGTCAGGTTGACAGGCAGACCGCCGAGCAGTTTTTTACCCTACTTAACGTGATCCTGAACGATCCGACCATGCCGTTGCTGGAGGATTCACTGCTTGAAACCGAAATGCTCGATCAATTGAGATCGATCGGGATCGGCAGCGGGATGATGTTCGACTGGGCAAAACTGCCCCCCGAGCAGCAAACAGCGCTAGAGAAAGGCTTCAAGGCAGGTTTTGAAAGCGTCCGCAAGACGCTGAAGACGAGTCTCATCAATATGAACGGCTGGGGAGTCGTGCGTAATGATGGTGGTTTTGAAACCAAATGGATGGACCGGGCAGTGATAGCCGATGCCGCCTGGGCGGCACCAGACAAGAACATTTCGCATGGCGGCGCGTTCCTGTTCACCGATGCGGATGGCAAACCGTTGACGGGCAAGAACACATACACGCTCACCTTCGACATGAACGACC
>JBARUV010000294.1:0-19405 GCA_049645905.1 Sulfitobacter sp. | reverse complement strand
AAAAAAACAGGCCCAGTTGCAGCAGGAAATCATTGCCCGCTGTCCAGACAGCTAACAGCGGAGCGGCCCATAGCGCGCCCCAGATTGCAATAGTGCGGACAGGGTGTGCTGTGCGGGAAGGCGGCGGGATAATGTCATCGGGTGTAACAGAGGTGTTCAGAAATCCGATCACGCCTGCAATCAGAATGATAAACGGGAACGGCAGGCCAAAAACGAACAATCCGATGAAAGACGCGATCGCTAAAATCCAGCCGCTGCGCCCCTTCAACGCCTTGCCAGCAACCTTGCGCAAGGCTTGAAACACCACAACGATCACTGCCGCCTTGATGCCCAGAAACGCGGCCTGCACGAGCGGCAACTGTCCGAAATAGGCATAGCCCAGCGCCAGTGCAGCAATCACAATCGCGCCAGGCACCACAAACAACACCCCCGCGAGCAGCCCCCCTTGCACGCCGCGCATCTTCCAGCCCGCATAGGTGGCCAACTGCATCGCCTCAGGCCCCGGAAGCAGCATACAAAGAGACAGAGCGCGCAAGTAGGAGGCTTCGCTCAGCCACGGTCGGGTCTCAACCAGTTCCTTGTGCATCAGCGCGATCTGCGCGGCTGGTCCGCCAAAGGATAGCAGCCCGATCCGGCCGTAGACCCGTGTCATCTCTGACCAGCTGGGCACGCTCATGCGGTGCGGTCCGCAGGCCAGTCATGACCTTCTTGTTGACCATCACGTGCCCATCGATAAAGCGCATCATAGAGCGCCATTCCCGCCTCGAGTTGTTCAAGATCGTCCTTGTACTGGCGCGATAATCCGACGGAAATCGCCAGCAACCCGGCCGCTTGCGGGGATGCGTCATGGGTGTTGGTATCTGCGGCACGTACCACCGTTGCCAATTGATCCAGCGCCGGAGAATGCAGCGCAAAGTCATCCAGCAAGGCGTCAAATGTACACTTTTGCCCCCGGTGCGAAAATTGCACATCTTCGATGTCAAACGGGGTTGCACCATACCGGTCCGCGACGCCGAGCACCTGCGCAGGCGAGACAAAAAGAAACCGTGCATCCGGATCAATGAAGCGGCGGATCAGCCAGGGACAGGCAATGCGGTCAATTTTGGGGCGATGGCGCGTGACCCAAAGGGTGGCACCATCGACCAATTCGGGCATCGCCGCTGCGGGTATCCGTATCATGTCCGGATGCGCGCGCCAGCCGTAGATGCCGTCGCTCAGATATTCCGCCTGCACGCCATCCGCGCGCAGGCGCGCTACAAGCCCCTGACTGAGCTTGATGCCTTGCTGGCATGCGATCACACAGGGTCGACCGACCAATCGCGCCTTGAGGCCCGCAATATCCGTATGCGGGTGGCGGAAGGATCCGGGGATGAGGAACGGGTCTTCGGCGAAATCCGGATCAATCGAAATATCCACAATCACCGGACATTCCGGCGTGCCGATCAAGCGTATAAGTTGGGGAACCGTGATTTCGTTTGGGGCAGCCATAGCATGCATCCTTTGAAGGTTGGAAACATGCGAACCTCTGGCTGGCGCCTCACGGGGCGTTCGCGGTCAACCCCATGTGCTCTGCTTGCCACAGCAAACCACGGCGCGTCAACTGTGTTGGACCTGACTTCAAGACTCAGAAAGTTACCGGACATCTATTTTGCCACAATGGCTCTGCCGGACAAAACTCTCTCGGCACAGCAGCGCCACGATAGGGCGAGGCTCAGTTGGTTCGCAATTTGGCAGGAGGGTGAAAGTGCAGGTTTCTGTTGCCAGGTACCTGCAAACCCCGCCTTAGGTCGCTAAACGTAAGGACTTAAGTTTCAGTCGCTGAAACCGCTTACGCGGCCATCGCAACTGGAGCACGATTGTCATTTGCAATTGTACATTTTACGCCGATAACGGTGGCAGTCAGCCGAAACAAAGCAACCCCTTTAGACGTTCGTCGATCCTATTTCGACCCCATGATCCCCAAATGAAGGATGTTTGGTGGAGTCGCCGGGTACCGCCCCCGGGTCCGATCCGCTTATGACGAGCGCGTTTATGTCCATAGTCCCGAAGGACAATCAGAATGTAGGGCGGGGTGGCTGAAATTACAAGAGGGTGATGGCGCGGGGGCCAAGAATTCATGCGTCCAGGAAAGCACTGAAATCAATGGGACTCATATGCGTTCTGCGGCCTGTCGCGATCCGCTAAGTTTGTCAGAAAACTGTCACAGACTTCCAATAGCCTGAATCGCGTGGCCCCTTCCGGGCCGCGCCACATTTTTGAAGATGGGCAGGGCAGATCTACCAGAACCTGCGCTGTCTCTGGCGTTTTGGAGAAACAAAAACCATGAAAAATAAAGCATTTCTGTCGGGCACTGCGATGGCCCTTGCCTTGCTGGTGTGTGCCCCGGCGCAGGCTGCGACCTGCACCACGTTGGGGGCTGTAATCACTTGCGGCGAGGTAAACAGCGATCCGGTGGCTTCTCCGGACAACGGCGTTAGCGTTGTCATAGAAGGTGGTGCATCGGTTCTAAGTGCCGACCGGGACGCCACGGCAGTGGCCCTGACAGGAAATAATGTCACCGTCCAGAATGCGGGTACGATCACACAAAGCGACACACGCAATAACGGCTATGCAATCACGGGCACCGGCGCCGGTCTGACGGTGGACAATGTAGGCACGATTGAAAGCGGCGACCGGGCGATCGAAATGCTGTCCGGCTCTGGCCTTCGTGTTCTTAACCATACAGGCGCTGCGATCACTGCGCGCCGCCAGACGATCCGCTCCCTCGAAGGGGTGACGGGGGCTTATGTTGAAAACGACGGCACCATTTCATCCGCTGACGGGCGCGCGTTACAACTGCGCGGCAACGGCGCGACGGTCATCAACCGGGGGGATCTGATCGGCGGCGAGGAAGTTGTCGAGGCTCGCGGCGATTTCACGCTGGAGAACTACGGTAACATCTATCTCAATGATCCTTTGATCGAAGACGAAGATGCGGTCCAGTTTGCGAGTGGTCAGGTGGACAATTACGGTTCTATCACCGGCAGTGATGACGGGATCGACATGGACGAAGGGGTTGTCGTGAATCACGTCGGCGGTATCATCCGCTCCACCGCGCTTGATACCAACCCCAACAGCGGGATCGACATTGACGAAGTCTTTGACGATGGCATCACCGAACGCGCCAATGGTCTGGTCAAAATTGTGAACATGGGCCTGATCGAAGGGCCAACAGCAATCGGTACAGATGATGCGGCCACAAACGAGATACAGGTTTTTAACACGGGCACGTTGCTGGGTCGCGGCGGAACGGCGATCCGTCTTGCCGGGGGGCAGGGCAACAGCGAGTTGCATCTGGCGGGGGCCAGTCAGGTGATCGGCGATGTGCTGTTCGGTGGCGGTGACGATCTGGTCAGCATCGGGACGATCACCTCCGGCTTGTTGGCAAATGGCATCTTCAGTGGCGGTCTGGGCGTCAATTCGGTCTTGTTCGACGGGTTTGACCTGATGGATATCACCAGTTTCATGGTGGACGGCAATGAAGTCGCGCTATCGTTCCTCTCGTCCGGTGATATTCTGACCGGCACGTTTTTCGACTTTGACACATGGACCGTCGGCAACATTAACTATTCAACAGCGGCGCTTTTTGCTGCGGTAAGTCCTTCTCAGGTGCCACTCCCTGCGGGTCTGCCACTGTTGCTGGCCTGTTTGGGAGCTCTCGGCCTGGCGCGCCGCCGCCGCTGCTGATGAAGAATGGGGCTGCGGCCACCCCGACGACAGACCGTCAGGGTGGCCGCGGTTCAGGGCTTTTGCACCTGCGCGGATCCCGCAGCACGCTTTCGCCGGCGCACCAGAACGGCCACAACCGCGACCAGCACGGCGCCAATGATTGCTGTGATAATCAATTGCGCGGATTGTGAAACTTGCCCGAACACGCGGGCGAAAAAGGCGCCGATTGCCACGCCAAAGAACACATATGTCATGGCCCAGATCAGCGCAGCAGCCCCCGCATGTGCGGCAAAGCGCAGGGTGCTGATACGGGACTGCGACAGAACAACAGGTCCGATAATCCGCATGCCGGGAATGAAGCGGTATATGCTGGCCAGCTTGTAGGGATTGCGGTTCACACCGGTCATCGGGCGCGCAAGGGCAGGGCGCGCCAACTGGCGCGTAACCCATGCATTGGTACCAAATCGACGCGCAAACAGGAAAATGCTGAAATCAGCCGTAAAGGCTCCGGCGCAACCGGCAAAGGCGGCGTGCCAGAGCGACATCAACCCTTGATTGGCCAGAACGCCGCCAACAATCGCGGCGGCTTCTCCCTCCATAAAACAGCCTAGAAAAACTGCGATCAGGCCGTACTCGGCAATGAAACTTTCGATTACCCTGTCTCCCCTCCGGCTTAACTGCGCGCCGCTTTTGCTGCAAAAACATCGCGTGCGAGGGTCTGTGTTTCCGCTTCCAGCGCGCTGAGACCGGCGGCGGTGCCTGCGCCGTCCTGCGCCTCAAGCGCGTCGGCAATCCGGCCATGCAGCGCGATAATGCGCGCGCGGTCGCGGGCGCTGAATGTGATCATGTTCATCAAGGGCTGCATTGCCTCAACGGCGCCTGCCAGTTGATAGCGCAGCACCGGATTGCGCGATCCGTCTACCAGAGCGCGGTGAAACGCGACATCAGACGCACAGAAAGCCTCGTCCGTCAGGCCGGGTTGCCCCTGACGATGAATTTCCGCCCGCATCGACGCCAGATGGTCTGCCGTGCGGCGTTCTGCGGAAAGGGGTGCACAGGCGCGCTCCAGTGCAAAGCGGGCCTCGCAGGCGGTCTCGAAACTGACCGCATTCATGCTGAGCAGCAAGGTGGAGGTGGTGATCTGCTGTTCCTGTGCCTTGTCGTAGGACAAGCGGTTCACAAAGGCGCCGCCTGTCGCGCCGCGTTGGGTGCGGATCAGCGACTGTGCGGCCAGCCGTTTAAGCGCCTCTCGCACGGTGGGGCGGGAGACCGCAAAATTCTCCGCCAGTTCGGCCTCTGAGGGCAGGCGTTCGTCAACGATCAGCCGCCCCTCAACGATCGCGTCGCGGATCGCAGCGGCAATTTGTGCAGACAGGTCGGCGGGGTTGTCGTGATCAATTTTCATATGTCTTACATTTAATGTTTGCCGGAAATCTAATTGTCTGACATTAAAAAGGCAACTCTGCGAGTCGATCTGCCCTGAAGGAGCCTGCACATATGAACCCTGCACTGCGCTCCACATGCTGGTTGGCGTTTTTCGCGGCAGTACTGGGTGCATGGTGGATGATGTATGCCAGGGCGACGGACATGGGTGTCGATCTGCTCGGCCGTTCCGGCGCACTGGCCGAGACGATGCGCGCGATGGATCCGCGGATGCCGATGGATATGCCGATGGCGCAGTTCGGACCCCTTTTTGTGATGTGGGGCGCGATGATGGCGGCGATGATGCTGCCCACAATGGTGCCGACGCTGCGGTCTTACGAGGATCTGATGGTCAGCGCGACGGGCACGCGGACAGGCTGGCTGGGTGTCTTACTGGGGTATTTCCTGGTGTGGCTGCTCTTTGCGGCGCTGATCGCTGCGGTGCAACTGGCGCTGCTGTTCGGCGGCATTGTGGACATGCTGGGCATTGCCAAATCGCGCTGGTTTGCAGCGGCTTTGCTGCTCGCGGTGGGGGTGTTCCAGTTCACCCGCACCAAAGAATTGTGTCATGGCGTCTGTCATAGCCCGATGATGTATTTTCTAGGTCACTGGCGCAGCGGCTTTGCGGGTGGCCTGCGTATGGGGATTGGCCTTGGCGTCTATTGTGTCGGCTGTTGCTGGGGTTTTATGGCGCTGGGATTTGCCGGAGGGGTGATGAACCTTGCGTGGATGGGGCTGGCCACATTGTTTATGGTGCTGGAAAAGCTGCCCCAAATTGGACATTATATCATTAAACCAATGGGTTTTGCCCTGATGCTCGGCGCTTGCGTTGTGGCGGGCTGGCCGATTATGACTGGATAACAGGAGGATACGGTATGCCACCCAAGAAGAGACCCGACGCGGATCGTTTGCCGATTTCGCAACGCATCGACAGCCGCATGCCCAATCCGGGCCGGCGTCAGATGAATCCGACAGAATGGGCGATCAAGGGTGAGTTGTTCCTGAACTGTTCCTGCACCGTATTTTGCCCCTGCGTTGTAAGCCTTGGCGCGCATCCGCCCACCGAAGGACATTGTCATGCGTGGATGGCCATCGCCATCGACGAAGGCCATTTTGAAGGCGAGGATCTGAGCGGCCTTAATGTGGGCCTGCTGGTGGATATTCCGGGCCGCATGGGAGAGGGCAACTGGAAAGTTGGCGCATATGTCGACGAACGTGCGTCGGGTAAGGCCTACAATGGTATCCTGCAAATCTTTTCCGGGGCGGCGGGGGGCACCACGGGCCTGTTTACCATGCTGGTGAGCGAAATCATCGGGGCGGAACGTGCTCCCGTGGAAATTCAGCGCGAGGGGAACAAGCGTTCCATTGTGATCGGTCGCAAAATTCAGGGTGAAATCGAGATGCTGGCAGGCAAAGACCCTGAACATCCTGTCATGGTCTCCAATTCCAAATACTGGATGGGGCCGGACATCATCGCGGCCAAAGGATTACGTTCCAAGGTCCGCGATTATGGCCGTGTCTGGGATTTTGACGGCATGTCGGCAGAGATTTGCCCGATTGACTGGAAAGGCCCGAAACCTTGATCACGACTGCTTACGTCCAGACCATGTCGCGTTACAATATATGGCAAAACAAGGCGTTGATGGATATTGTTGATGCGATGGATCAAGCGGAACTGGATCAGGATCGCGGCGCTTTCTTTGGATCCATCCAAAAGACCCTGAGCCACCTTTTGTGGGGTGATACGCTTTGGATGTCGCGGTTTGATGCCAAAAGCGCCGCGCCGGATTGCAGCGGCCAAGAGGGTCTGGTGCGGTGGCCTACAAAATCCGAATGGGCAACCGAGCGTTTCCTCTGCGACGGTCGAATTCGCATCTGGGCAGGTAAGTTGCGTCAGGTCGACCTCAGCGGCGATCTGACCTGGACCTACAGCTATGAAGACAAGCAGGTAACCAAGCCTCTGGGATTTTGCATCACGCATTTCTTTAACCACCAGACCCACCATCGCGGACAGGTCCATGCCATGCTGACAGCGGCAGGGCAGCAGGCTCCGGTGAGCGATCTTTCCTATTTACCGGAGGATGCCTGATGGCGCTGATTTCCCAGACCCGCCGTCTGCGCCGCACCCCGTTTTCTGAAGGTGTGGAGGCTGCTGGGGTCAAAGCCTACACGGTCTACAACCGCATGTTGTTGCCCACGGTGTTTGAAAGCGTTGAGGCGGATTACCACCACTTGAAAGAAGCGGTGCAGATCTGGGATGTGTCCTGTGAACGCCAGGTCGAACTGCGCGGCCCAGATGCCGCGCGCCTGATGCAGATGCTGACCCCGCGCGATTTGCGGGGCATGTTGCCGGGACGATGTTTCTATGTCCCCATTGTGGATGAAACCGGTGGTATGCTGAACGATCCGGTGGCTGTGAAACTGGCCGAGGACCGCTGGTGGATCTCGATCGCCGACAGCGATCTGATGTTATGGGTCAAAGGCATTGCCAATGGCTATCGTCTGGACGTGCTGGTGGACGAACCAGACGTCAGCCCCCTTGCCGTGCAGGGGCCCAAGGCTGATGAACTGATGGCGCGTGTCTTTGGCGAAAGCGTGCGGGATGTGAAATTTTTCCGCTTCGGGATGTTTGACTTTCAGGGTCGCACATTGGTGATAGCGCGGTCGGGCTATTCCAAACAGGGTGGATTCGAGATTTACGTTGATGGCAGCGATATCGGCATGCCGTTATGGAATGCGTTGATGGAGGCGGGGCGTGATCTTGCTGTGCGGGCAGGGTGTCCCAACGGGATTGAGCGCGTCGAGTCCGGATTGCTGAGCTATGGCAACGACATGACTGACGACAATACACCGCATGAATGCGGGCTCGGGCGGTTTTGTGATACTCAAACTGCAATCGGCTGTATCGGGCGGGACGCCTTGCTGAGGGTGTCAAAAGAAGGCCCGATCCAGCAGATCAGAGCAATCTCAATTGCCGGGCCGAAGGTGCCGGGCTGCGACCGTGTCTGGCCATTGTTGGCAGGGGGCAAGCGGGTTGGGCAGATCACCTCGGCGGCCTGGTCGCCCGAGTTTGACACCAACGTGGCAATTGGCATGGTGCGGATGACGCATTGGGACGAGGGTACTACGCTGCAGGTCGAAATGCCGGAAGGCCCGCGCGACGCGGTTGTACACGAAAGTTTCTGGCGCTAGCGCGCGAGGATCAGGCCGGAGCTTCCGGCGGGTTTTGAACCATTTGGAAATTGGGGGGCCTGACCTTCCGGAAAAGGAGTTGTGATGTTTAAGGCACTGGTGGTGAACAAGGACGATGACGGCAAAACCTCGGCGGCAGTCGAGGAACTGAGCCTTGAGCAGCTGCCGCAAGGCGATGTCACAGTGGCCGTTGAATATTCCACGGTGAACTACAAGGATGGCCTGTGCATCGGGCCGGGCGGCGGGTTGGTGCGCAAGTATCCCCATGTGCCCGGCATTGATTTTGCCGGCACGGTCGAGGCGTCCGATGACGCGCGTTACAAGCCCGGTGACAAGGTTGTGTTGACCGGCTGGCGTGTGGGCGAGGCACATTGGGGCGGGTATGCGCAAAAGGCACGGGTCAGGGCCGATTGGCTGGTGCCGCTGCCAGCGGGCCTTGATACGCGACAGGCGATGTCCGTTGGCACGGCGGGTTTTACCGCGATGCTGTCCGTGATGGCGCTGGAGGATCATGGCATCAAGAACGGTCCAGTGCTGGTGACTGGTGCGGCAGGTGGTGTCGGGTCTGTCGCAGTGGCATTGCTGGCGGCCCTTGGGCATGAGGTTGCGGGCGTCACAGGACGGCCGGAAACGGCGGAGTATCTCAAGTCGCTCGGCGCCAGCCAGATTGTCGCGCGTGAAGAGATCAACGAGACGGTCAAGCGCCCGTTGGAGGGCGAAGTCTGGGGCGGTTGCGTCGATGCTGTTGGCGGTGCCATGCTGGCGCGGGTTCTGGGCCAGATGGAATATGGTGCGTCGGTTGCGGCTGTGGGGCTTGCGGGCGGTGCGAGCCTGCCAGCGACTGTTATTCCGTTTCTGTTGCGCGGTGTGAATCTGCTGGGCATTGATTCCGTCATGCAACCGTATGAAAACCGACTGCGCGCGTGGGAGCGGATCGCCAAGGATCTGCCAATGGCCAAACTGGAAGAGATGGTACAACCCGCAACCCTGTCAGACTTGCCCAAACTGGGCGAGGACATTCTAAAGGGCCAGATCAAAGGCCGCGTTGTGGTTGACGTAAACGCATGAAGACGCGCGGTTGCGCCGTACCCGGGGACAGTCTCTTGCAGGCTTATGTCGGGCAGGGCGCAACCTATACCGATTGTTTTGAGATCACGTCGCCTGTGACCGTGACTTTGCCCGATTTTATCGAGGCTTTTTATACCACATGGCTGTTCCGGCTGGAACGTGCTTTGCTGACGGTGACCTTGGGGCGGCGGATCAGGGATGCGGATGTCCAGGCTCTGGCATCTGGCGCTGGCAGGTTCGCGGCATGGACTGTCGAAGCTCGGGAGGAGGCACAGATACTTTTGGCCGATCTGTCGGGGCAAACGCGTTCCTATCTTGCGACCTCTCCCCAAGAGGGGGGCGGGACGCGGCTGATCTTCGGCTCTGCTGTTGTTGTTGCTGAAGGCCAGCCACTGGGGCGGATGATCAGCGTGCTGACCCCGCTGCACCGTTTCTATTCCAAAGCTCTGCTGCATCTGGCTGAACGCAAGCTACGCACACGCTGAGGGTCTCGACCCCGGCGGGCAGAGGCACTATCAAAGCCGGAAAGCCAAAGGAGACGCCGATGCCCGCCTATGATGACCAGAATATTTTTGCCAAGATCCTGCGCGGTGAAATCCCCAGCTTCAAGGTTTATGAAGACGCCGACACCTTTTGTTTCATGGACATCATGCCGCGCAGTGACGGGCATTGTCTCGTAATTCCCAAAACGCCCAGTCGCAACATTCTGGATGCCTCTCCGGCGCAACTGGCTGCCTGTATGGCGACAGTTTCAAAAGTGGCAAACGCCTGCAAAACAGCCTTTGACGCTGATGGCATTACCTTGCAGCAGTTCTCCGAAGCTGCGGGCGGGCAGGAAGTGTTCCATTTGCATTTCCACATCCACCCGCGCCATGAAGGCGTCTCGATGCGCCCTCCCGGGACGATGGGTGATATGGATGCAATCAAAGGCCACGCGGAACGGATTGCGGCCGCGCTGGAGTGATCGAATTTCCAGGCGCTGGCAAGCGTTCCTGGATTGGCTTTGGACTGTGCAACGCCCTGTGTTGAAAGGCGACAGGGCCATTGGACTGTCGTATGCTAAACGTGAAATTGTTGGCCATCGCACTGATCAAGGCAATCTATTACGACGGTCGCCGCGAGGCGGCAGGGGTCACATCCGTGACCGAGGATACAGACTTCGTGCCTGCTGAATAACTTGACCCCTCAGCATAAAATACGAAGGCTCCGGTGCTTGCGCATAGGGGCCTTTGTCATCCGCGTGCATGAAACTTGAGACCTCATGATTTCATGGCAGCCGGCGCTGATTTCTATGCCGGACGCACCTATAAGGCGATCTGCAGCTTGGCTTTACCCACGGCATGAGAATTTATGCAAACGTTGAAACCTACACCTTGATCCCCCCGTATCTGCACTAGTTAACAGAATAATAAACACAGACAGGCCAATACCCTTGCCCGAATCCTCCCCCATCCTGATCTGGTTTCGCCGTGATCTGCGCCTCAGCGATCATGCAGCCCTGACGGCAGCCTGTGAAACCGGTCGGCCCGTGATCCCCGTCTTCCTCCACGATGATCCGGTAGAGGCATTGGCAGCAGCCCCGAAGTGGCGGTTGGGGCTGGGCGTCGGTCACCTTGCCAAATCGCTTGAGGAAAAGAACAGCCGGCTGATCTTGCGCCGCGCTGGTGACGCATTGAACGCCCTGCGCGATCTGATTTCAGAAACGGGGGCAGAAGCGGTCTACTGGACGCGGCTCTATGATCCGCAAAGCGTGACACGTGATACGCGCGTCAAAGCAGCATTGAAGGAGGGCGGCATTGAGGCGCGTTCCTTTGGGGGCCATCTGATGTTCGAACCCTGGGCGGTCGAGACCAAGACCGGCGGGTATTACAAGGTTTACACCCCGTTCTGGAATGCCGTGAAAAACCGGGGCGTCGACCCGGCCCGCGCCACCCCTGTGAAAATCACCGCGCCAGAAACGTGGCCTGCATCGGACCATCTTGACGATTGGCAGATGGGCGCGGCGATGAACCGTGGCGCGCAGGTGGTGCGCCCCTATGTGCAGCTTGGAGAACAGGCAGCCCAGGGTCGCCTTGGCCACTTCTGCGCGCATATCATCGGCGATTACAAAGCCTTGCGGGACTTTCCGGGGGAGGACGGCACATCGCACCTGTCTGAAAACCTCGCCTTGGGGGAAATCAGCCCGCACCAATGCTGGCACGCAGGTGCCCGCGCGATGGAAGAGGGCAAAGCAGGGGCGGAACATTTCCTCAAGGAACTGGTCTGGCGCGAATTTGCCTACCACCTGATCCATCACACGCCGCATATTCTGGACACCTCCTGGCGCGACGGATGGGAGGGTTTTCCATGGCAAAAGGAGGCCGATACCGACGAGGTTCTGGCCTGGAAACAGGGTCGCACAGGCATTGCGTTTGTAGATGCGGCGATGCGAGAGCTTTATATTTCTGGCCGGATGCACAACCGCGCGCGGATGATTGTGGCAAGCTATCTGACCAAACACCTGCTGTGTGACTGGCGCATCGGGCGCGACTGGTTTGAGGACTGTCTGATCGACTGGGATCCGGCCAGCAACGCAATGGGCTGGCAATGGGTGGCCGGGTCCGGGCCTGATGCCTCGCCCTATTTCAGGATTTTCAATCCCGATACGCAGCTCGATAAATTCGATTCCAATCGCGCCTATGTGAACCGCTGGCTTGCCGAAGGTGTCCAGAACCCAAGCGAAGATGCGCTCGCGTTCTTTGACGCGATGCCGCGCAGTTGGTCTCTGGCACCGGATGATCCGTATCCGCGTCCGGTTGTGGCATTGGATGTCGGCCGCCAGCGCGCGCTTGCAGCCTATCAGGACCGCGGATTTTAAAGATTGTTAATCAGCGTTCAGGCGCTAGAGTAGGTGGGTCCAAATGGCACCCGGGGGAGTAGAGATGATCCTAACGCGTACCGAAGGGCAGCAGAACCTGCCACGATATTTCGCGCGTGTTTACGCGATGGTTGCCGAAATGAACAACGGCCGCATTGATTTTGTATTGCCCGACGGGCGGACATTCCGCGCCGAAGGCAAGCACCCGGGACCGATGGCGGAACTGCGCATTCACAACAACGACCTTTTTGCCCGCCTGATCCGCGAAGGTGATCTGGGTTTTTGTGACGCCTATCTTGATGAATGGTGGTCTACGCCTGATTTGCAGGCGTTTATGGATCTGGTGCATGCAGGCAATGAAAGCATTTATGACGGCTTTCCGGGGATGGAGTTGCTGCGTAAATTTGAACGGTTCCGGTTCTGGCTCCAACGCAACAACAAAGCGCAGGCGCGCAAGAACATCAGCTATCACTATGATCTGGGAAACGAATTCTACCGATTGTGGCTGGATGAAAGCATGACCTATTCATCGGCGCTCTTTCCCGATGATGCCCAGATGTCGCTGGAGGCAGCACAAGAGGCCAAATACAAATCCATGGTTGACCAGATGGGCGTGCAACCGGGCGATCACGTGCTCGAAATCGGCTGTGGCTGGGGTGGTTTTGCCGAATACGCCGCGAGGGAGCGTGGCCTGAAGGTGACCGGTCTCACGATCAGCGAGGAGCAGTTTAAGTATGCGCGAGAACGTATTCAAAAAGCAGGACTTTCTGGCAGTGTAGATTTCAAGTTGCAGGACTACCGTGATGAACGGGGTACCTATGACGGCATCGCCAGTATCGAGATGTTCGAAGCCGTCGGGGAGAAGTATTGGCCGATATATTTTGACACCGTGCGTGAACGCCTGAAGCCGGGCAAGACGGCAACCCTCCAGATCATTACCGTCGATCACAAGCGGTGGGACGTCTATAAACGGGGTGTCGATTTCATCCAGAAATATATCTTTCCAGGTGGGATGCTGCCAAGCCCGGTGGTGCTGCGTGAACAGGTGGAGAAGGCGGGGATGATCGTCGATAAATCCATCGAATTCGGCAAAGGCTATGACATGACCCTGCGCCGCTGGCACGAGACGTTCAACGAAAAATGGGATCAGATCAAGGCTTTGGGCTTCGATGACCGCTTTCGTCGCATGTGGAATTTTTACCTCACTTCTTGTGCAGCGACATTTGACAGTGGAAATTGTGACGTCACGCAGATTACGATACGGCGACCCGGCTGACGAAGGAACGCCCATGCCCACCGCTGCACGTTTGACGGCTGCCATTTGTTTGGCAGCCGTGGGATATATCCTGTCCCGCATCGTCATGCCCCTGATGCCAGAAAGTACCGATTTCGGCTATTTCGTTCCGGTGAACATCGGACTCGGCTTGCTGGCCGGATGGATACTCATGGGGCCACGTGTCGGGCGCGGCACGACGTCGGCAATTAATAATGGTCTGACGGGTGTTTTTGTCCTGATCCTCTGGGCGCTGTTTGTGCAATCCTGCAATGAAATGACCCGCCTTGCGATGCGCAACCGCTATCACGATGCGTTTGAAGCGATTGTCGCGATATTCGAGATCGGCGCAAACTGGGCCTGGACCATCGCGACCAAGGAATTCCTCATTATCACCGTTGTCTGCGCGGTGATCAGCGGACTGCTAACCGAATTCGCCGGCAAGCGCTGGCGCTAAGGACATGAAAAACCTTTTTTTCTATGGCACGTTGCGGCACATCCCTTTGCTGGAAGCTGTTTTGGGCCGTCAGGCGGATACGCTGGATCTAGTGGCGTCCGAATTGGCTGACTACATTGTGACGGGTGTGACGGAAGGTCCGTTTCCCACTATCACGCCGCGCCCCGGCGCCATTGCCGAGGGTATCCTTGTGCGCGGTCTGGACGAAACAGATATCGCGCGGCTCGATTTTTACGAAGGCAGTTTCGACTACGATTTGGTTGGTGCAACGCTCAAGAATGGTGAGGCGTGCGAATTTTACATCTCGCCTGCGGGCCGGTGGACCCCGACACAGCCTTGGTCCCTGAACGAATGGGTCACCGAGCATGGCGAAATGGCGCTGAATGCGGCAGGCGAGGTAATGCGCCTGATGGGGGTCAAGACCCGAGATGAAGTAGCGGTCATGTTCCCGCGAATTCGCGCGCGGGCGGCTTCGCGCATGCGTGGCGGGCAGGAAAAACCCGACAATGGCACGTTTCGAGGCAAGGTAGATGTGACACGCATCTCACCCGGCTACGCCCATTTCTTTGCCTTGGACGACGTGCACCTGCGCCATGAACGCTTTGACGGAACACTGTCGGGCGAGATTGAGCGCGCTGCCCTGATCTCAACCGATGCGGCGATTGTCCTGCCCTATGATCCGGTCCGCGACCGCGTGTTGGTGGTGGAACAGGTGCGTATCGGCCCGATCATGCGCGGCGATCCGGCGGCATGGCAATTCGAACCCGTTGCAGGCCTGATCGACGCGGGCGAAACTCCGCAAGATGCTGCGAGACGCGAGGCGGGCGAAGAGGCAGGGCTGAGTTTGACAACATTGCTGCCCGTGGCAGAGGTTTATTCCTCACCGGGCAACAGTACCGGATTTTATTATATTTACGTTGGTCTGACCGATTTGCCCGACGATAGCGCAGGGCATGGCGGGCTGGACGAGGAGGGCGAGGACATCCGCAGCCATCTGATGTCTCTCGACGATTTGATGGCGCTTGTTGACGGGCGGTTGGCCGTAAATGCGCCATTGGTAATTGCCGCCTATTGGCTGGCCCGCAACCGCGATGGCTTGAGGTCGCCGCAGGGGGCAGATACAGCTTAACCCGACATCTATTTCGGGGGATATTATGCACGTCGCATCTGATCTGGCGCAGGCCATAGGGAATACACCGCTCATCCGGCTCAAAAAAGCGAGCGAGGAGACGGGCTGCGAAATTTTTGGCAAGGCGGAATTCATGAACCCCGGTCAGTCGGTCAAGGACCGTGCGGCCCTGTTCATCATCCGCGACGCTATTGCCAAGGGCACCCTGAAACCCGGTGGCACAATCGTGGAAGGCACTGCGGGAAACACCGGTATTGGTCTGGCTCTTGTCGGGGCGTCCATGGGTTTCAAAACGGTGATCGTGATCCCTGAAACCCAGTCTCAGGAAAAGAAAGACATGCTGCGCCTTGCTGGTGCTGAACTGGTCCAAGTGCCTGCAGCGCCCTATCGCAACCCCAATAACTTTATTCGTTATTCCGAACGGCTGGCAAATGAACTGTCCCGCACCACCAACGAAGGTGTGATCTGGGCCAACCAGTTTGATAATATTGCCAACCGGCAGGCGCACGTTGAAACCACTGGCCCGGAGATATGGCAGCAAACCGACGGCAAGGTCGACGGATTTTGTTGTGCTGTCGGCTCTGGCGGGACACTGGCGGGCGTGGCGATGGCGCTGCAACCCAAGGGCGTGAAAATCGCACTGGCCGATCCGGATGGTGCCGCCTTGCACAGCTACTACACGACCGGTGAACTGACCGCCGAAGGCGGGTCCATCGCGGAGGGCATCGGCCAGGTACGCATCACGAAGAATCTGGAAGGGCTGACCCCTGATTTCAGCTATAACGTTTCGGACTCCGAAGCGCTGCCTGTGGTGTTTGACCTTTTGCAACACGAGGGTCTGTGTCTGGGGGCCTCTTCGGGGGTGAATGTTGCGGGCGCGGTGCGTCTGGCGCGCGATATGGGGCCGGGGCATACCATTGTGACGATCCTGTGCGATTTCGGGACGCGCTATCAGTCCAAACTTTTCAACCCGGACTTCCTGCGTGAAAAGGGTCTGCCATTTCCCGAATGGTTGTCGCGTGCGCCTGCTTCGATCCCCGGCGTATTCGAAGACGTTTGATGCGCCTCAATATCGTTATAGCGGCGTTTCTATCTGCGCTTTGGCTTTCATGTGCGGCATGGGCGCAGACAGATACCAGCGACGGATTTGACCGCTGGAATGAATTCGCCGTAACGGTTCAGAACGCTGTTGATGCGGGTACCAGTACCGACGAGGTATTCGGTGCCTTCCGCAAAAGGGTGTCCGAGTTCCGGTCCGATTTTGAAAAGATGCGCAACGCGAATGCGGGCCGCATCGGTATTCTACGCGATCAGATTGCCGCATTAGGCCCCCCTCCGGAAGGCGAAGGGGCCGTTGCCGAACCTGCGGATGTGACGGCCAGACGGGCGGATCTGAACAGTCAACTTGCGGTCTTGCTTGCGCCCGTACATCGCGGCGAAGCGGAATTTCTACGCGCGGATGCGTTGATTGGCCAAATTGACGAAGTGCTGCGCGAACGCGACACCAGCCGGTTGCTGACCATCGGTGTTTCGCCCCTCAACCCTACAACATGGCGCGGCGCGCTTGAGGATCTGGCAAGCGCAACACGTCAGATATGGCGCGAGAACAGTGATGTACGCGACGGTCGCAGCACCAGGGACTGGGCCGCAAAGCTGCCGATTGCCCTGTCTTTGGCGCTGCTGGGGGTCTTGCTGATCCTTCGGGGTCGGACATGGTCTCTTAAGATCGTAGGAAGCCTGCGCGAACATGGTGCGCGCGGCTTTGGCATCTGGCGTTTTGTCGTGTCCCTGTTGCGTATCGTCCTGCCGTTTGTCGGCGTTTGTATGCTGGTTCTTTCGATCGTTACAACGGACCTTTTTGGTCCCAAGGGCAACGCTATCTTGACCACATTTGCGGTGCTGTGCGGTATCATGCTGGGATACCGCTGGATCGCTGATCGGGTCTTTTCCAAAGACGAGGACGAGGCGCTTATCCAGCTGGACGCCTCCGAACGGCGCGCAGTCCGGTTCAACGTCGGGCTGATCACTTTCGTTCTTGTGCTGGGCGTCCTGATCGCGGCGGTTTTGAATACAGGCTCCCCTTCCGCGAGTTCCGAAGCGGTGCTCACCTTCCCGATCCTGCTTCTGGCAGCCTTTCCCCTGTTTCGCATCGGCAGGATCCTGCGCGGATACACGGACATCGAGGATGGCGAAAAAGGCAGCATCGAGACGCGGGGATCGACCTTGCGGCGCATGGTGCGTTGGTTGGGGGCAGGGGCGATGCTGGTTTCCCTTGTCGCGCCGCTGCTCGCGGTTGCGGGGTATTACGAGGCCGCCAAGGGCCTCTTCACGCCCTATGTTCTGACCCTTGTCCTTTTGGGTCTGGTGATGGCACTGCAACGGTTTTCGGCCGATGTATATGGTGCGTTTACCGGTGAGGGCGATCAGGCCCGCGATGCGTTGATGCCTGTTCTGTTCGGCATGGTGTTTCTGGTGCTCATCTCGCCGGTGATCGCGTTGGCCTGGGGCGCACGGATCACCGATCTGACAGAGCTGTGGACCGCGATCGGTCGGGGATTCTCTGTCGGGGATACGCGCATATCGCCGTCGATTTTCCTGACCTTCGCGATCATATTTGCCATCGGGTATATGCTGACGCGTCTGCTGCAATCCTCGCTTCGCACCAACGTCCTGCCAAAGACCAGGATGGACATAGGCGGACAGAACGCGGTTGTGTCGGGCCTTGGTTACGTCGGAATTTTTCTGGCCGCATTGGCCGCGATTACAGGCGCGGGCATTGATCTCAGCTCGCTGGCCATCGTTGCCGGCGCGCTGTCGGTGGGCATCGGGTTCGGCCTGCAAAACATCGTGTCCAACTTTGTCTCGGGCATCATCCTGCTGATTGAACGCCCGATATCAGAGGGCGACTGGATCGAAGTCGGGGGGCAGATGGGGTATGTGCGCAACATTTCGGTGCGCTCCACCCGGATCGAAACCTTTGACCGCACGGATGTGATCGTGCCGAACGCCGATCTCGTCACCGGAACGGTAACCAATTACACACGAGGCAATACCGTCGGACGGATCATTGTGCCTGTTGGCGTCGCTTATGGCACTGACACCAAACGCGTCGAAGGCCTGTTGCGCACAATCGCAGAGGCACAACCCATGGTTCTGGCCGCCCCTCCGCCCCAAGTCTTTTTCGTCAATTTTGGCGCTGACGCCCTTGAATTCGAAGTGCGCTGCTTCTTGCGCGATGTGAATTGGACGATGGTGGTCAAGAACGACATCAACCATGCCATTGCCGCTAAATTTGCCGAGGAAGGGATCGAAATTCCCTTTGCCCAGCGCGACCTGTGGCTGCGCAATCCCGAAACCATCGCCCCCCCGCCAAAGGCCACAGAATGACCGAACTGCTGTTTCGCCGCGACACCTATGCACGCGATGCCCAAGCCCGCGTGCAGCGCCACACAAACGAAGGCGGTCTGGTTCTGGACACCAGCTTGTTCTACCCGACCGGTGGCGGTCAGCCAGGGGATTCCGGTCGCATCGAATGGGATGGCAAGGACCTTACCATCGCCACGGCCGTCAAAGGTCAGGATGATGAAATCGTGCTGGTCCCCTCCGAACCCAAACCGCTGCCCCCGGTCGGGGCCTTTGTTACCCAGACCTTGGATTGGGAACGGCGTTTTCGCCATATGCGCGTCCATACGGCGCTGCATCTGTTGTCGGTTGTCGTGCCCTTCGGCGTGACTGGTGGCCAGATTTCGGCAACCCACGGCAGGCTTGATTTCGACATGCCCGATGCTTTGCAGGACAAAGACGCCTTGCAAGAGGCCTTGAACACCTTTGTTGAGATGGACGCACGGGTCAGTGAGGACTGGATCACCGCTGCGGCGTTGGAGGCAACACCGGAATTGGTCAAGACGATGGCCGTCAAACCACCGCGCGGGGCAGGGGACATCCGGCTGGTGCGCATCGGAGAAGCAGACTCTTGGATTGATCTGCAACCCTGCGGCGGTACCCATGTCGCGCGCACGGGCGAGATCGGCGCGCTAAGATTGGGCAGGATTGAAAACAAGGGCCGCCAGAACAGGCGGATCTATGTCCACCTCGACAGCTGAGGCGATACGCTGGGACGCGCTAGAAAACGCCACGCGCCACCAGACCCCGCTCGAAGTGATTTGGGACTTGCAAACCCCGGTGCCACCACGCTAAACCGCGCCTCACGGACAGGTGGCCGAGTGGTCGAAGGCGCACGCCTGGAAAGTGTGTAGGCGGGAGACCGTCTCCAGGGTTCGAATCCCTGTCTGTCCGCCA
>JBARUV010000293.1:0-45207 GCA_049645905.1 Sulfitobacter sp. | reverse complement strand
ATTTGCCCAAACAGAAACTTGAGAAGATTTCATCTAACAGATTCTCTGCATCAATGCGACCGACAAGAACCTCCAACGCGCGAATAGCAAAACGCAATTCGGCAGATACCAGCTCATAGTGATCCGGTCCGAGTTCCAGGAGTTTGACCGCCTCTTCCAAGGGTACGCTCGCAGCAAGCATAGCATTTCTATGCCGCTCGTGAGTAGCCAACCCAACACTGGCAGAGCGTTCCGTCAACACTGTCTGAATTCTCGCGATAAGTTCTGAAACCCCTACCCCGGTTTTGCCAGAAATCGCCTTTTTGGTATCTTCGAGGAGATCCGCCTTTGGTCGTAGTACAATGTCAGCCGGCTCAGGCGTAAGCAATGTGTCTTCCCCCGGCTCAACCAGAAACACTCTCAAATCAGCGCTCTGAGCACGGGCAATGGCACGCGCAACACCTTGTGTTTCGACTTCATCCTCCGTCTCGCGCAGACCAGCGGTATCCAGCAGTGTCACAGGTAGACCGCCTAGATCCATACGCACCTCAATCACATCGCGGGTCGTCCCTGCGACGGACGAGGTAATTGCTGCATCACGTCCCGCCAACGCATTCAACAAAGTTGATTTCCCGGCGTTCGGTGCCCCGACAATTGCTACCTCAAAACCAAACCGAATCCGTTCTGCAACCTTTGTGCCTTCAACCTCCATCTCCAGTGCCGCCTGAACAGACGACAGCAACGCGCGCACTTCAGGCGAAACGTCGACGGGCACGTCTTCGTCGGCAAAATCAATCGTCGCCTCCAATAACGCTGCCGCCCTGATCAAGTTGCCACGCCAGCCTTCAACCTTGGCGCCAAACCGTCCAGACAGAACATTCAGCGCCTGTTTGCGCTGCGCCTCGGTTTCGGATTCGATGAGGTCAGCAAGTCCCTCGACCTGCGTGAGATCAAGCCGGTCATTTTCCAACGCCCGTCGCGTAAATTCCCCGGGATCAGCAAGCCGGGTATCCGATATTTCAGAAAGAATACGCAGGACAGCTTGAACAACAGCGATACTCCCGTGGAGATGAAACTCTACCACGTCTTCGCCTGTAAAACTGTTCGGGCTATCGAAAATCAGAACTAGCGCCTGATCTATAGGTGCGCCCGAAAGGTCCGTAACCTGCCTGAGAGACGCACTGCGGACGGATGGCAACGGCGAAGCAATCAGTGATGCAATTTCATGCGCTTTTGGACCGGACAACCGCACCACAGACACGCCGGCCCGACCCAGCGCTGTTGCTTGGGCAAAAATCGTATCCATGTACCATAAGCCTTTGTTATTAATAAATAACTCAGGTGTTCATCGAGTCAAAGAAATCCGCATTCGACTTCGTTTGCTTGAGCTTGCCGAGCAGGAATTCGACGGCATCGGTTGTTCCCATCGGGTTCAGAATCCGGCGCAATACAAAGGTTTTCTGCAGATCGATCTTGTCGACCAACAGTTCTTCCTTACGTGTGCCCGATTTCAGAATATCCATGGCAGGGAATACCCGTTTATCCGCAATCTTGCGATCCAGCACGATCTCCGAGTTACCCGTGCCTTTAAATTCTTCAAAGATCACTTCATCCATCCGCGACCCGGTATCGATCAGGGCGGTGGCGATGATTGTCAGGGAACCGCCTTCCTCGATGTTTCGCGCAGCGCCAAAGAACCGTTTAGGACGTTGGAGGGCATTCGCATCAACACCACCGGTGAGAACCTTGCCAGAGGACGGCACAACCGTGTTGAACGCCCGACCAAGACGCGTAATCGAATCGAGCAGGATGACAACGTCGCGCTTGTGTTCAACCAGACGTTTGGCCTTTTCGATAACCATCTCAGAAACGGCAACGTGGCGGGTCGCGGGTTCGTCAAAAGTGGAGGACACGACCTCGCCCTTCACGGACCGCTGCATATCAGTGACTTCTTCAGGCCGCTCGTCGATCAGCAAAACGATCAAATAGCATTCCGGATGGTTCTTTTCGATGGAGTTGGCGATGTTTTGCAGGATCACCGTCTTACCCGTGCGCGGAGGCGCAACGATCAGCGATCGCTGACCCTTACCAATTGGGGCAACCAGGTCGATCACGCGGGCGGTCTTGTCTTTGATAGTCGGGTCTTCGACCTCCATCGTCAATCGCTCGTCCGGATAAAGCGGTGTGAGGTTTTCGAAAGCAACCTTGTGGCGCGCCTTATCAGGATCCTCGAAGTTTATCAGCGTGACCTCTGTCAGGGCGAAATAGCGTTCGGTGTCGTCAGGAGCCTTGATGAGCCCGTCAATCGTGTCACCGGTACGCAGAGAATGCTGGCGGATCATGTCAGGCGATACATAAATGTCATCGGGACCCGGCAGGTAGTTCGCCTCGGTTGAGCGCAAGAAACCGAACCCGTCCTGCAAAACTTCCAACACGCCATCACCCGAGATTTCCCAGCCCTCATCCGCACGTTCGCGCAGAATCTGGAACATCATCTCGCCTTTGCGCATCGTGGATGCGTTTTCGATCTCAAGCTCTTCGGCCATTGCCAGAAGATTCTTGGGTGTTTGAGCTTTGAGATCAGCGAGATTCAACGTGTCGGTCATAGAAATATCCTGTTCAGCCATGACGAAATCGTCGGCTGGTCATCATTTGGAATGTAAAAGCTAGGCAGCTACCCCGGACGGGGCGTTGGCGGTGATATAGGGTTAGAACAGCGTCGAGTCAATAAATCAGAATTTAACAACCACGGAGAAGACAATGACGATCATCAGGACAGTCGGCACTTCGTTCATCAAGCGGTATTGGCGCCCCGTGAGATGGTTCTCGCCTTTGGTGAACGCTTTGACACGTTGTTCCAACCAGATGTGAAACCCGCTCATCAAGATCACGCTCACTGCTTTGGTCCATGGCCAGATCATCGACCAGTCAACGATCCCCGGCGTGAACACCAGACACAGACCGAAAATCCAAGTGGCCAACATTGCAGGCCCCATGATCACCTTTGCAAGTTTGTTCTCCATCATTGAAAAAAGATCATGGGTCTCACCCGTCAGGCCCACACGCTCGGTGTGATGGACAAGCAGTCTTGGCAGGTAGAACAACGCAGCCATCCAGGAAATCACCGAAACGATGTGAAAGGCTTTGATCCAAGGGTAGGCAAGCGCAAGTAGGTCAGACATGTCCACTCCTATCTCATGCGTCCTTCTAATAATAATATATATAAGAAGAAAGATGATGATGATGTAGGGAGGTCAAAATCTGTGGATTAACAAAGTGTTCATACGCTTATCCCAAAGGGGATAACTAGCCTTTGACGATTCATTGTGATGTTGAAATCCTATATTTTTCTTTTTAATAACAAATATATAACGAACATTACTACGTTAGCACAGCTCTGGATAACTCTGGGACAAAACAGAGAAATACACGTGGCGGTGTCATAAGAACTTATCCTTATCCACCTGTGTTGGAATCGCTAAGAACCTCGCGAAACCGTGTCAAGCAACTGGGCTTGTACCCAAGCTGCGCATTTTGCAGAAGAAGCACCTAAGAAACCCTTAATGCTGCACACAGGCTTATCCACATGACCCAGCCCTTTATTCTCGCCTCCGGCTCCTCAATCCGGACCCAGCTGCTTTCACAGGCGCAGATCCCGCATTCTGTGATCAAGGCGCAGATCGATGAGGACATGATCAAGAAGGCGCTGCTTGCCGAAGGCGCACCGCCACGCGACATTGCAGATACATTGGCCGAAATGAAAGCCCGCAAAGTCAGCGAAAAACACCCCGAAGCATTGGTCCTCGGCTGTGATCAGGTGCTGGAACACCGCGGTGCGCTGCTTTCCAAACCTCAGGATCAGGCCGACGCGGTGCGGCAATTGCATTTGCTGCGCAATGACCGGCACTCGTTGCTATCCGCTGCTGTGCTTTATGAGGGCGGCAAACCGCTCTGGCGTCATGTCGGACAGGTGCGTCTGCGGATGCGCGATGCCAGCGACGGCTATATAGCCGGGTATGTAGTGCGCAACTGGGACAGCATCCGTCATGCAGTGGGCGGGTATAAACTCGAAGAAGAAGGTGTGCGGTTGTTCACGTCGATACAGGGGGATTACTTTCATGTGCTGGGTATGCCACTTTTGGAACTGATCAATTATCTGAGCCTTCGTGGAGACCTTGCGACATGACCCTGGCAAAAATTCCGTTGGCGGGCGTAATCGGACACCCCGTTGCACATTCAAAATCCCCTCAGGTGCATGGTCACTGGCTGAAACACTACGGAATTCCAGGCCATTACATCCCGATGGATGTCACGCATGACAAGCTGGCCGATGTTATACGTATCTTGCCGCACATGGGATTTGTCGGCGTCAACGTAACATTGCCGCATAAAGAAGCGGTCTTGGACATAGCGGACCTTGTAACAGACCGCGCGATTCTGATCGGCGCGGCAAATACACTGATTTTCCGCCAGGACGGCAAGATTCATGCGGATAACACAGATGGTTACGGGTTTATGGAAAACCTGAAGACAGGTGCGCCCGACTGGAATCCAAAAGGAGGCCCGGCTGCCCTGCTTGGCGCAGGAGGCGCGGCGCGCGCTGTCATCGCTGCACTACTGGATGCGGGCGTGCCGGAAATCATGCTCTCCAACCGGACCCGCGTCCGCGCTGAAAAGCTGAAGTCAGACTTTGGAAGCCGCATTCGCATCTTCGACTGGGTGCAGGCGGGCAATATGATGGATCACGCCCATCTGGTCGTGAATACCACGTCGCTCGGCATGATTGGCAAAGCCGAAATGCGCGTGCCACTGGATGGTTTGCGGCGCGGCACTGTTGTGACCGATCTGGTCTATGCCCCGTTAAAGACCCGCTTGTTGGAAACGGCCGCGGAAATGGGATGTATCACTGTAGATGGTCTGGGCATGCTGTTGCATCAGGCTGTCCCCGGATTTGAACGCTGGTTTGGGACTCGTCCCGAGGTAGATCGTGCCACCCGCGCCGCGGCGCTGCGTTGATGTTTGTGCTGGGTTTGACCGGGTCCATCGGAATGGGCAAATCGACCACCGCCGGGATGTTCGCGGATATGGGGTGTGCTGTATGGGACGCAGATGAGGCTGTACATCGCCTTTATGCGCAAAGTGGCGCGGCGGTGCCCGCATTTACATCCGCTTTCCCTGAGGCAGTGATTGACGGTGCCGTATCACGCCCACAGCTAAAGAAAATTATTGCCGGTGACCCTGATGCTTTGAAACGGATCGAGGCACTGGTGCATCCACTGGTGGCTCAGGACCGCGCGGCGTTTCTGGCCAACGCAAAAACAGACATCGTGGTGTTGGATATACCGTTACTTTTCGAGACAGGAGGTGATACGCGCATGGATGCCGTTGCTTGCGTGATCATACCGCCAGAGATTCAGGCTGAACGCGTGTTGGCGCGCGGGACCATGACGCTGGATCAATTCGAAGCGATCCGCGACAAACAGATGCCAGCCGCTGAAAAGGCCGAACGTGCTGACTATGTCATTACAACGGACACGCTTGAGAGCGCCCGCGCGCAGGTGCAGGATATCGTAGACGACATCAGAGAGAAGATCGCCCATGCGTGAAATCGTGCTGGATACAGAAACCACAGGTTTTGACCCCCAATCGGGCGACCGGATTGTCGAAATCGGTGCTGTCGAACTGATGCGCCATGTGCCGACCGGTAATACCTATCACCAATATATCAATCCCGAACGCAGCATGCCGGATGAGGCATTTCAGGTGCATGGTCTGGGTGACGAGTTTCTGAGTGACAAACCCAAATTTGCCGCTATCGGACAGGCGTTTCTGGATTTCATCGGGGATGCCAAGCTGGTCATCCACAATGCCGCCTTTGACGTCAAGTTTCTGAATGCCGAGCTGAAATGGATGAACCTTCCACAAATTCCGTGGGAGCAGGCGATTGACACATTGGCTATCGCGCGGCGCCGCTTTCCCGGTTCGCCCGCGTCGCTGGATGCCCTGTGTCGACGGTTTAGCATCGACAATTCATCGCGCACGCTGCACGGCGCGCTTCTGGACAGTGAAATTCTGGCTGAAGTGTATCTGGAGCTGATCGGCGGACGGCAGCCTGACTTTGCATTGTCCGCAAGACCGCAGGTTAAAGCCGGCGACGTTTCGCAGGAATGGACACCGCTAGCACGGCCCAACCCCCTCCCGTCACGCCTGAGCGAAGAAGAAGCCGCCGCCCATGCCGCCTTTGTCGGCAAGCTGGGCGACAGCGCGTTGTGGTCTAAAAGTTAGGCATCAGCCCTTGGGGGGGTTTCCTGCTGGCGGCGCGCGATCTCGTTGCGGTACATGCCCAGAAAATCGACATTCTCAAGATTGAGTGGCGGGAAACCGCCATCGCGGGTCACATCGCTGACGATGCGGCGCAGAAACGGGAAAATCATCCGCGGGCATTCGATCATCAGGAACGGGTGCATCTGCTCTTCAGGCACGTTCTCGATATGGAAAATGCCCACATAGTCCAACTCAAGCAGGAACAACATCTTGTCGTCACCCTTGTTCTTGGAAGTGACCTTGAGCTTGATCGAGCTTTCGAACTGGTGGTCCACCTGACGCTTTTTGGCATCCAGATTGACTTGCACTTGCACATCTGGCTGCACGTCGGTGGGCGCACCGTTTTGCGCCATGAGGTTTTCAAACGACATATCTCGAATGAACTGCCCCAAAACGCGCATGTTTGGTGGTGTGACTTGTGCTTCTGCGGGTTTTTCGTCGGCCATGAGTGGTTTCCTAAATCTATAAAGTACGGCGTCGTCTAGCAGGTTGGCGCGCGTCGCTCAATCCTTGGTCCAACCCGACGGGCCCTTGTTTTCACGTTCCTTGGGTGAAATCTCGTGGTATTCCCCTTCGATAACATCGTCCTGTTGCCTTCGCGGATCCCCGGTATCTGTCTGACCCTGTCCCGGTGTGCCAAAGCTCTGGATATTCACCCGTGCGCGCACAGCGCGGTAAACCGCTTTGCGGATCGCTGGTACCAGAAGGGCAAAACCAACAGCATCAGTGAAAAAACCCGGTGTCAGCAGCAATGCACCTGAAAACAGAATCATGGCGCCATGCACCAGCGGTTCAGTCGGATCTCGCATGTCCGAAAACGAACTGCGCAATTGTCCCAATGCCGCAGCGCCCTGCGAACGAACCAGCCATGTGCCAAGCACTGCGGTGAAAATAACAATCGCCAGCGTCCAGCCAAGGCCGATCAGGCCTCCGATCTGGATGAAAAGCGTGATCTCTATCAGCGGAACCGCGATGAATGCGATCAAAAGCCACATGGGCAAACGTCCTTATGATGGCGGGCAGAGTGGACTCGACCCAGTCAAGCACCTACATAAGACATCAAGCCGACTGTTTCCATGTTTTGCCTTAAAGAGGTCTTGATGAATTCTCCGATGATACAGCTTTTGGTGCTGGCCGGCATTGCCGTTTTCCTGATCCTTCGGCTGAAGAATGTGCTGGGCACCCGCGAAGGTTTTGAAAAGCCACGCGTGGCCGAACAAAGCCCGTCCGCGCGCCGTTCTGGCCCTGATTTTGAAGTGATCGAGGGCGGTCCCGATCTGGACATCACCGATCATGTACCCGCAGACAGCGATGCCGCAAAAGCATTGGCTGAAATGAAGCGCATTGAGCCGTCCTTTAACGTTGCTGATTTCCTGAGCGGTGGCCGTGGTGCCTATGAAATGATTGTCATGGGCTATGAAAACGGTGAACTGGCTCAAATCCAGCCGTTTCTGTCCGAAGACATCTATGAAAGCTTTGTGGACGGTGTCGCTGAGCGCGAAGACAAAGGTCTGACAATCGAGGCCAACTTTATCGGGGTGCGCGAGATCGAATTGGTTGATGCGACACTTGATCCTGTCACCAAGGAAGCGGAACTGACCTTGCGATTGGTGGCCGAACTTACCTCGGCGGTGCGTGACAAGGGCGGTGACGTTGTCGAAGGCAGTGTTACAGACGCGAAAAAGCAGAAAGATACCTGGGTGTTTGCACGTATCATGGGCTCGGATGATCCAAATTGGCTGCTGGTTTCTACAGACGGGTAAATCATGCGTTTGCGGCATGTATTTTTGCGGGGCTGGTCGTAATGGCAGGCCCCGTCCAATCCAGCGATGTGACTTATGATGTTCTGTCGTTCGACCAGCTAGACGGCTGGGCAGAGGATGATCACGCGGCCGCTCTCAAGACTTTTTTGAACACATGTGGCGATATGAAAGGCCACGACTGGCGCGCGGTTTGCGAATTTGCGCGCACCGACCCTGATCCGCGCCAGTTTTTTGAGTTGTTCTTTCGCCCGGTCGTCATTGATGACGGAGAAGAAGCACTGTTTACCGGATATTTCGAGCCCGAACTTGATGGCGATCTTTATCGGTCGGCTCGGTTCCAGTATCCGATCTACAAAATGCCGGATGAAGCGTTGGCAATTCGCCCCTGGTTCACAAGACGCGAAATTCTGGACGGGGATGTCATGTCAGGGCGCGAACTTGCCATTGCGTATGTCGATGATCCTGTTGAATTGTTCTTTTTGCAAATTCAGGGGTCGGGCCGAATTCGCCTGCCAAACGGCAAATATGTCCGCGTCGGATATCGCGGCGCAAACGGTCACCCCTATCGGTCCATCGGCAAGGAACTGGTGCGACGCGGGGTCTATGACGCGCATCAGGTCAGCGCAGATGTGATCAAGAATTGGGTGCGCCGCAACCCCGAGGAAGGGCGCGAATTACTTTATCATAATCCCTCCTATGTGTTTTTTCGCGAGGTCAGCAAAGTCCCGGCTGATGAGGGACCGCTTGGGGCGATGAACAGGTCTGTTACCACGATGCGATCTATCGCGGTTGACCCGTCGTTTGTGCGCCTCGGCTCGCCTGTCTGGATCGAAAAGGATGGTGAAAAACCCCTGCGCCGCTTGATGATCGCACAAGACACCGGATCGGCCATTAAAGGAGCGCAGCGCGCGGATGTCTTTTTTGGGACCGGTGACGCAGCGGGTCGCAAAGCAGGCAAGTTGCGCGATCCGGGTCGGATGGTCGTGTTGATGCCAATCCAGCGCGCCTATGCGCTGTTGCCCGAAAGCGCGATATGAAGCGCGGGAAACCGCGTGGGCGGTTGGATGCGGATGATCTAGAGTTGTGGCGCAAAGTCACAGAGCGGACAGAAAAGCTGGACCTGAAATCGTTGTTCACACCACCGATTGATGCCCCTGCCCCCGCTCCACCGGAACTGCGCAAGATAAAGTCGGTGATCGGGGGAAAACCTGATCCCAAACCCAAACGCACTCCGCACCGCCTGATGCCTTCGATTGCCGATCAGGTCAGCAAAGCGCCGGTGCAAATGGACCAAAAAGCATTTACGAAACTCAAACGTGGCAAGCTAAAGCCCGAGGGTCGGATCGACCTTCATGGTATGACGCTGGAACACGCACATCCCGCACTTTCCCGTTTCATTCTGTCGGCGCACAAACAGGGCAAACGGCTGGTGCTGGTGATCACTGGCAAGGGAAAGCTGCGCGATGATGGCGGCCCGATCCCCGTACGCCACGGTGTGTTGCGCCATCAGGTGCCGCAATGGCTGCAGATGGCGCCACTATCTCAGGCGGTGTTGCAGATCACGCAGGCCCATGTCAGCCACGGCGGTGGCGGCGCATACTACGTCTATTTGCGCCGCCAGCGTTAACGGCCCAGTGTCGGGCGATAGCGCAGTATCGCCACGGTCGCGAGCGCAGCAGCAATCACATAATAGATCGCAATTGGCAGCATCTGCTCGGGAAAGTTTATACCCAGATCGATCAACCAGCCTGTGACGCCGGGCCCGATTGCCGACCCAAAGACCATCAGTGCGGCGGCAACCGCTTTGATCGCACCAATGTGCCGCGTTCCGTAATACTCCGGCCAGAATGCTGATGCACCGGTCGCCTGCATGCCCTGTCCGACGCCGAAAATTACCATCCCGATTCCCGCCACAAACAACGTATCGGCATAGGCAAGAACCGCAAAAGACAGCGCAAAGGGCAACATTTGAAATGGCACGACGCGGCTGACGCCAAACCGGTCGATGGCCCAGCCGCAGGTGAACGTCGCGACGATCGTTGACAGGGTGTAAATCGGCATCAGGGCGACAAACGCGACCAGTTCCCAACCTTTCACTTCTGTCAGGTGAACCTGTTGGAAAAACAGGGCCGTTCCCCATGCTGCGGGACCCACAATCATGGGGATCATCAACCAGAACAGACCCGATCCCAGCATTTGCGCGCGGGTCCAGTGCCGACCGCCCATGCCTGCAATCTGTGCCTGTTTTGCCATGCTTTGCGGCGTACGCTCCTGTCGTAACAAGATTTGCATCACAGGTATTGTGATCAGGACAAGTACAGCTGCCAGCACCCAAAGGCTGCGCCAGTGAAAGACAGCAAAAAGTGCAACAAACACAACGGGGAGAAATGCCTGCCCGACAGCAAATCCCATCGACGAAATCGACAACGCCTTACCGCGCGTCGCCTCGAACCAGCGCACCATTGCAACAGCGCCGAGCTGCGACAGCATTCCCTGCCCCGTGAACCGCAAGGCAAAGATCACGGGGATCAGCAGCAACCCGTTCGGGACTGCGGCCATTGCCAAACAGGCCGCAGAAAGGCCGATCATCACGCCAAAGGCGAGGGCACGCACGCGAAAATTATCCGTCAGCACCCCGGCCCAGATCATCGCCGCCGCTGAAAGACTTGTGCCAATGGTATAGATGCCACCCCATTGTCCGTCACTCAGGCCAAACTCGGCTTTGATTTCCCCTGCAAACAACGAGATAAAATAGGTCTGTCCATAGGACGACGTGAACGTCAGCAGGAATCCCGCTAACAGAAACAACCAGTTAATTCGAAGGAAGGTGATATAGCCCATGCGCCATAGGTGTCATGGCGCATGGGTTAAAGAAAAGACCTAAAGAACGTAGCGGCTAAGATCAGTGGATCTGGTCAGCTCGCCAAGGTTCTTTTCGACAAATTCGGCGTTCACCACGACTTCCTCACCGCCGCGGTCCGGTGCGGTAAAGGACAATTCTTCGAAGACGCGTTCCATCACGGTATAGAGCCTGCGCGCACCGATGTTTTCGATGGATTGGTTCACATCCGCAGCGATCTTGGCCAACGCTTTGATACCGTCTTCGGTAAAGCTGACCGTGACTTCTTCGGTGCCCATCAGCGCGGTGTATTGCAGGGTTAGCGCGTTGTCGGTTTCGGTCAGGATGCGCACAAAATCCTCTTCGGTCAGGGCCCGCAATTCGACACGGATCGGCAGACGGCCCTGCAATTCAGGGAGCAGATCAGATGGCTTGGCAATATGGAAGGCGCCCGAAGCGATGAACAGCACATGATCGGTTTTGACCGGCCCGTGTTTGGTGCTGACGGTGGTGCCTTCGATCAAGGGAAGCAAGTCGCGTTGCACGCCCTCGCGCGATACATCCCCGCCGCGTGCATCGGATCGCGCGCAGACCTTGTCGATTTCATCCAGAAATACGATGCCGTTTTGCTCAACAGCTTCAATCGCGGCTTTTGTGACAGTCTCGTCGTCCAGTAACTTGTCTGCTTCTTCGCCGATCAAGACCTCATAACTGTCAGACACAGAGAGCCGCTTTTTGGTGGTACGCCCGCCCATGGCTTTGCCAAAAAGATCGCCAAGATTCATCATCCCCGCCCCGCCGCCGGGCTGACCGGGGATTTCCATCATCTGGAACGGGTTCGAGGTTTCGGCAACCTCAAGGTCAATCATCGTATCATCCAACTCGCCTGATTTCAGCTTTTTGCGGAACATGTCGCGCGTGCCTTCCCGGGCGTCTGTCCCTGCGATGGCATCAATCACGCGCTCTTCGGCTGCCCGTTGCGCCGACACCTTTACATCCTCCCGCATGTGCTCGCGGGTCATGACAATGGCCGCATCCACGAGATCACGGATGATCTGTTCAACATCCCGTCCGACATAGCCGACTTCGGTAAATTTCGTTGCCTCGACCTTGAGGAACGGCGCGCGCGCCAGTTTCGCCAAACGGCGGCTGATCTCTGTTTTGCCGACACCGGTAGGGCCGATCATCAAAATATTTTTCGGGTACACTTCATCACGCAGGTCATCAGCCAATTGCTTGCGCCGCCAGCGATTGCGCAGGGCTACGGCCACGGCGCGTTTGGCATCATTCTGGCCGATGATAAAACGGTCAAGTTCGGATACGATTTCACGAGGTGTCAGATCGGTCATTTGGAAATTTTCTCCACGGTCAGATTGCCGTTGGTGTAGACACAGATGTCTGCTGCGATCTGCATGGCATCGCGCGCGACGGTTTCGGCGTCACGGTCGCTGTCCATCATCCCGCGGGCTGCGGCGAGAGCAAAGTTGCCGCCCGATCCGATAGCCGCCACATTATGTTCAGGTTCCAGCACATCCCCCGCCCCTGTGATAATCAGCAATTCGGTGCCATCCGTAACGATCAGCATGGCTTCCAGTTTCTGCAGGTATTTATCTGTGCGCCAGTCCTTTGCCAGTTCGACACTCGCGCGGGCCAATTGCCCGGGTGTCGCTTCCAGCTTGGTTTCCAGCCGCTCGAGTAAGGTAAAGGCATCTGCCGTTGATCCAGCAAAGCCTGCAACCACATCAAACCCTCCGGGATTCAACCTGCGGACCTTGCGTGCGGTCCCTTTGATGACGGTCTGGCCAAGGCTCACCTGCCCGTCACCTGCGATCACGACCTCATTGCCTTTTTTGACGCCAATGATGGTGGTTCCGTGCCAGCCGGGGAATTCTTGTTTTGCCATTCGAGGCCTCCGTTCTTTACAGACTTCTATATGGCCCCGCGTTGCAGAGACACAAGTGCAAGGCGCGCTTGTGAGGATTGCGTAGTTTACATAGTCTTGCCCCATGACCATCCGCCCGATATTGCGATTGTGCCTTGAACCCGTACTGCTGAAGAGCGCGGCTGCGGGGGAGCATAATTTTGTCAACCTGCTGATCGAAACAGTTGAAAAGTCCCGGTTTAGGGTCGAATTTTGCCCGGACACTGAAGCAGAGCTGTTCAAACCCGTGTCGGATAATGTCTATACGCTTGCGCATATGATCCAGCCCCCCAGCGGCCGTGGATTGGTGTTTCGCAGAGCCTATCACTATCCGTTCTGGCAAATAGACAGCACTGCCGAGCGCTGGAAATGGGACGTAGCCAAAGCGACATTCAATCAGGAGGAAATCCCCCAAAAAGAAGCGCAGAGGTTCGCAGCATTCTGGAAGAAACGCCTGTTTGGGAACGCGCCGGTTCAGGCTGACCGAAGGGGCTACGTTTACGTCCCGCTGCAAGGAAAGATATCCATGCACCGGACCTTCCAGTCCTGTTCGCCGCTTGAGATGCTGACCCAGACGTTGATCCATTGCGATGGACGCGAGGTGGTTGCAACACTTCATCCAAAAGAGATTTACACCGGGGCCGAACGCGCCGCGCTCGATCAGTTGGACAAGAGATATTCCCACCTGACAATCGACACCGGAAATATGGAAAAGCATCTGTTGCACTGCGATTACGTGGTGACGCAAAATTCAAGTGCCGCTTTTGCGGGGTATTTCTTTGGCAAGCCGGCACTGCTGTTTGCTGGAATCGACTTCCATCACATCGCTGTCCGGGCAGACATGAATAATCTCGCACTCAGCTTTGCAGAAGTCGCGCTGCATGAGCCGGGTTACCCTGCCTACATCTGGTGGTTCTGGCAGCATCAATCGATCAACGCGGGCAAAGACGATGCCGTCACAAGAATAGCTGCGCGTTTTCGCAGATTTGGCTGGCCGATAGAATAAGGGCGCCTCGACTGAGACGCCCCTTCATAAATTCACTCAGATGTTCGGATCAAAGAGACTCTTTGATCCAATTTTCCAAGGCAGCTTTTGGCTTGGCGCCCATCAAGTTTGATACAACCTCACCATTCTTGAACAGAAACAGCGCAGGAATGCCACGCACACCCATTTGAGCCGGTGAATTCGGGTTTTCGTCAACGTTGACCTTCACAACTTTGACCTTGCCGTCCATCTCGGCAGAGATTTCCTCAAGCGAGGGACCGATCTGCTTGCATGGGCCACACCATTCTGCCCAGAAATCCACCACAACGGGGATATCGGAATTTTTTACTTCGGCGTCGAATGTATCGTCGGTGACTGCGACCGTGGCCATGATGCTCTCCTGACAGGCTTGGGGTTGGTTGGAACTTAGGAACGCGCGCCTGCATCGTCAAGTTCTAGTGCATGGATGAATGCCGAACTCACCATATCGTGGGGCAGCGGCATCAGTTGACGTGTAGCTGTCCACAGGATCGCGGTTTCGATCTCTCGATCTGGATAAATCTGCGCGAGCATTGCTGCGTATGCCCCCATTTGGGCCAACAGCCCTTGCGGGCAGGTAGCGGCCGATTGCGGTACAACCCGATTGGTTTTGAAATCGACCAGCCTGATCCTGGTATCGTCAAGCAGCAGACGGTCGATGCTCCCGTGCATGCGAATCCCGTTAACCTGTGCAGTCAAGGGCACCTCTGCCAGCGCATTCGGCCCGAAGAGATCCCCGAATGCGGTATCTTGTAGGACCGCAATCGCCTCCTGTCTGGCGGCTTTAAAGACTTCGGGCAGGACCAACGCGGCATGCCGTTCAGCCGTCGATACATGATGGGCGGGGTCGACCTGCGCCAGATCCTCAAGCAAAGCATGGACCAATGATCCATACGAAAGGACATCGTCACGGTCTTCCCCGATGTCTCCCGGCAATGCCTTGGCGCCCTTTAGATTTGAAGGTGACAATGGTTTTTGGCGTTCAGCGAAGGGTACAACCGGATGGCACAGAAACGTTTCTAATGCAGGGATATCGACAGGATTCTCAGATTCGGTCGCAATCGGTAGATCATCCCAACCACCTTCCTCGAACCGTATCGTCCCTTCATCACCTTGCGCTACCCCGTTTATGTGCCCCATCGCGGTTCCGGTGATCTGGAACCAGTCGCTGCCATCCTTGGCGAGATCGCCAGAGGCAGCAATAATCAGCCATTTTTCAGCGCGCGTCATCGCGACGTACAGCAGCCTCAATCGTTCGCGAAACTGCGCCGCCTTGAGGTCGTCGATGCGTTCACTCAACGCACGCGGGGTTTCGGCAGCGTTGGGCCGCCAGATGGGAACGCCGGACAGGCTGACAATCTCGTCTTTGATGATAATGTCACGCCGACCCGTATCGGGCAGGATTACAATCGGTGATTCAAGCCCCTTGGCGCCATGAACCGTCATCACCCGAATCTGATCGGACGAATTATCCACCTGTCTCTTGATCTCAAGGTCGTCGGTCTGCATCCATTGCAAAAATCCGGTCAGGCTGGGAACATCCGTACGTTCATAAGAAAGAGCTTGGCTCAACATCGCATTGATACCGTCTTCTGCCTCCGGTCCCAATCGCTCCAGCAGATGTTTGCGGCCCTGATGGCGGGTCAGGATCCGTTCGATCAGATCGTAGGGGCGCAGAAAATCGACCTGCCCCCGTAGATCGCGCAGCATCGCAACTGTGTTCGCGTGTTCGGTTTCCTGCGTGCGCAACGCTTGCCAAAGGTGATCTTCGCTCCGGTAGTGCGCCAGAGAGAAGAGCATCTGTTCAGTCCAGCCAAACAGAGGAGATTTTAATGCAGTGGCCAAAGACAGGCTATCATCGGGAGTGGCGAGAAACGACAACAGCGCGGCAAGATCTTTGACCGCAAGTTCGGCCCCGACCTTGAGGCGGTCCGCCCCCGCGATAGGCAGTTCAGCAGCTTTGCAGGCGCGGATAATTTCGGAAAACAGACCACTGCGCCGCTGAACCAATATCAGAAAGTCGCCCGCACGGATGCGACGCTTGACGAAACGATCCGGGTTTTGTGCATCAGCGGGAATAAAGCTTTGCTCGTCCTCGATCAGCGCCTTTATCCGCGCAGCAATCTGTTCGGCCAGAATCACGTCGTGATGCTGCGCGCTGCGCCGATCTAACGGATCGGTCCAGTCCAGATCGTCCTCGTTTTCGGCCTTGTCGACCACGGGCCAAAGGTCAATGCGTCCGGGCAGCGCCTCTTTAAAGGCGATATGCTGCGTTTCTTTATCCAAACCTTCCTGCACGCGCGGATCAAATGTTTGATCCACCATACGCAGGATCGCACTTGAGGAACGGAAGGAGTAATCGAGACTGCGATGTTGGAAAATCTGCTGCGCATCCCGAACCTTTTTCTCGAAGGTGATGGCCTTGCGGTCAAATTCTTCGGGATCAGCGCCTTGAAACGAGTAGATCGATTGTTTCTTGTCTCCGACTACAAACAACGTGCGATCCATTTGTGGTCGTGCGCCCGTGCCGCTGAAAAACTCGTCTGTCAGGGTTTCGATGACATCCCATTGGCGCGGCGAGGTGTCCTGCGCTTCGTCCACCAGAATATGATCAATTCCGCCATCAATGCGGTAAAGCACCCATGCCGCCACTTTCGGATCACTCAACAAAGCGCGGGTCCGCAGGATCAGGTCGTCGAAATCCAGCCAGCCGCGTTGTTGCTTGGCGGATTCGTAGCGCGCGATAAAGGATCGTGCAAAACGGTGTAAAGCCAGCGATCGAGTGGCTGCTGTCAAAGCCAGCCGCGCATCGCGGGCCTCTTCCACACGCTGCATGAAATCCTCAAGTGCTGGCATAACAGTGTCTAAAACCGCGCGCGTGTCCTTTGTGGGAAATGTGCCGATCTTGGCGGTGTAGGGTGACTTTGCACCAGCGCCCGTCAGGAAAATGCGTTCAAGTTCGGGCAGACTGCCAAATCCCATCGTAGCGATTTCACCCAACTGCAGCGCCGCTTTTGCGTCGTTGCCACCCTTGGCCAGCAGTGCAGGGATTATTTGCGTGATCAGGTCAGCCTCGTTCCCGTCAAAGACCATGCCTTCGATCGTGTCTCGGGTCAGATTGGGCGGTTGGTCAAACAGGGCCAGCAAATCGCCAAGGGTCGCGCCGTCTGTAAAGGCGTCCCTCATGCCGATGATGGCTTTCGTCAGTTTGGCAAAATCCTCACCTGTGTAGTGGTGCGCCAAATCGGCGACCAAGGCGGCACCGTCGCTCTCGGCCATTTCGTCGACAATATCAGCCCGCAGCAGATCGGCGGCACGGTCTTCGATTTCGCTGAATTGAGGACTGACCCCGGCCTCCAGCGGGAAACGGCGCAGGATCGCGGCACAAAAGGAGTGGATGGTTTGAATTTTCAGACCGCCGGGCGTTTCAATGGCGCGGGCAAAGAGGGTGCGTGCGCCGCGCAAAGCTTCTGGTGTCATTTCCCGCTCAAAACCCAAATCCGCGAGGGATTTCTTGAGTGGAGCGTCTTCCAGCATCGCCCATTCACCGAGTCTTTTGAACAAACGGTTCTGCATCTCGGACGCAGCCGCTTTGGTATACGTCAGACACAGAATCTGCTGGGGCTCCACGTTTTCCAGCAAAAGTCGCGCCACGCGGTCGGTCAGTACGCGCGTTTTACCCGAACCGGCATTGGCGGTCAGCCAGGTGGAAGCATCCGGGCGCGCGGCCTCGATCTGGGCGCGTGTCGCGTCATTGATCGTCATACCACATCCTCGGGCTCTGGCAGGGCAGTGCCGTCCCATTCGCCGTATCGGGCCAGTTGATCATAGTCGCCACCAAAACGGTCGGACTGCACAGACCGGCGCGCGGTAAATCCTTGTGACTGGGCGAGGTACTGCACCAGCAAACCATGCAACTTTCTCAACACCTCATGCGGTGGCTCATCATCAAGAGGTGCTGTGACTTCTGTCGGATTCGACCCTAAACCAATATAAACCGCATTTGCTACGTGAGCCTGACCCACTTCGGCAAAGGCGCCTTCTTCGACCATAGCTGCCTCGATCAACAATTGCTTGTCGAAGTGTTTCTGCACCTTCTGGTTGGGAGGCGCGCCTGTTTTGTAATCGTAAATCAGCGCGTCACCATCATCAGTCATGTCTATGCGGTCAGCATAGCAAATAAGTTCAAACCCAATGTCGTTAAAGGTGAGCTTGCCCTTGGCTGCGTGTTCGAACGCGACAGGTTTTGAATAGGCCTGACGCGCCTCTTCGCGGGCGATAAACCAATCCGCGATCCGCGCAATGCGCGCCAGCCACATGGCACGCGCGGCTGGCCAAGGGACATCCTCTGCCAACACATCTTGGGTCACATTCAGAAGATGAGGACGGGATAAAAGCGCTGGATCACCTGCTACGTTTTTCACAAACCGTTCCATAATCTTGTGTACAACGATGCCACGAATGGGCGCGTCGGGGGATTGCACCAGCGGGCTAAGGGGTCGCAAGCGCAGCGCATGTTTGGCGTAGATCGCATAGGGGTCGCGGATCAGCCGCTGGATTTCCGTGACCGACAGGCGCCTTGGCCGCGCTGCAACCGGGGGGCGCGGCGATGGACGTGGTGCCGGGGCGACCGGTATTACGGCTTCAAGCGCACGGGCCTGATCCAACCACCACGTGCCACGTTCCTGCATCGCCTTCCAACAGGCTGAACCCGACTTGTCCGGCAATCCGTTCAGCAAATTTCCCAACCTGTTAATCCAGCGCGACGGGACGGTTTCAGCCTCGTCCGAGCGGACTGCGCGGGTCAGCCAGACTTCGCGTGCGCCGATGGCCTGTTGATAGTCATGCGCGGACAATCCGATGCGCCTCTCGGGCAGGAGCAGTCCGGCTTCCTTGCGCATCTTGCGGTTCAACCAGGGATCAGGCGCAGGTGCCTCGGGCCAAATCCCGTCATTCAACCCGCCCAGGATAACAAGATCGGCGCCCTGCACGCGGGCTTCCAGTGTACCCCAGATCATCACGTCGGGATGGGGCGCGTCGCGGTCTCGCACCTCTTCCCCGGACAGCAGCGCACCAACGAGATCAAGGTAATCAGAGGCACCCATCGCGCCACCATGCTCGGCCTGTTGTGCCAGTTCGGACATGACGCTGCGTGCTTTTTCGCCGGCCTTTTGTTTCCACAACTCTGTATCTGGAGTGGCTGTGGGGCCTGCGGCTATCCACTCTGCAAGCTCGATATGTTGCGCGGTCCAATCTGCGAGCGGTTGCACGCCCGCTCGTTCTTTATCCGGAAACGTCCGTGCGACCCAGTCTGCCCAGTTCAAAAATGGAACTTCATTGTCCATCTTTTCCGACGCCTTCGCGGCGATCTTCCGGATACCCTCAGCGGTGGGAAACGGCAGCCCGTCGCGACGCAATCGCAATTCGAATTGCTGGGTGAAAAGCTGGTGCAGGTTGCGCCCGGTGCCGGAGTGGGTCAGCGGGTGTTTCAGCAGTGTGAGCAAAGCCTCGGCATCCAGTTTGCGGAGGAACAAATTGCCGACGTGGCGCAGGAACCGTCCGGGTGGGGAAAGTTGCAAAGGGGTGCCCGCGCTGTCATCCGGCAGAATATTCCAGCGATCCAGCGCCGATGTCACCTGCCGTGTCAGCATCCGGTCGGGGGTGATGAGGGCAGCGGTTTGGCCGTCTTCCACAGCCTTGCGCAGGCGCATTGCTATGCTGAGCGCCTCAATGCGTGGTGACGGCGCTTCAATCAGGGTGAGGTTTCTGGTTGCAGCGTCCAGTCCTTTAAGCTGGGGGCCCTCGCTAAGCCACGCGTGGGTGACAGGTGCGGGGCGCAGGGACAAGGAAACAAGCGCATTGCGGTCAAACGATGGAGCAGAGGCGCCGGGCCATTCCTTGATAGCGTTGCGGGGCAGGTCAAGCGATTGCATCAGGTGATACGCGCGGAATTGCGGGTGGTCTTCTGATATGGTTTCAGGATCAAGATCGTTCCATATTGCCGTTGGCATCGCAAAGTCGAAGCCGGGCAAAACCAGCGCACCCTGTGGCAAACGCGCGACGGCCTGCATGAGCAATGAGGTTGTGCCGCGTGATCCGGTAGAACCCGCAACAATAACGGGGTTAAGGGGCGGGTTTTCCTCCCAATGATCGATAATATGAGTGACGATCTGGCGCTGTCTTGCTTCTGCATCCGGTTGGGTGGCGACCTGAGCCAGATAGGTTTGCGCAATGCCGATAAAGCGCTGCGCGCGTGCCCAATGTCCAGAGACGTCGCTCACGTCCAAAGCGTTGATCGTCTCGGCAGAGACTCCTTCGCCCTGCATTTCGTCGATCAGATTGGCAAGACTGTCCGACAGCGCGTAGAGCGATGCACGTGGTGCCAGATCAGGGTCCGAATCGAGCAATCGGGATACCAATTGCACCAGTTCCAGCCGACGGCGCAGCGGCGATATCGCGGGCGGCAGCGCATTATGCGGGACAAGATAGTTCAGTTCGGTAATCAGGTGGATGCGTGGCAGAAAACCTGGTGGGCCTGCATCAAAGATATCCTGCAACCGACGCGCCATGCGCCGTGTGTTCACGATCAGCTCGACCCGCGCTATTGCATCTGGCGGATGTCCTTCCAGCATGCCCCGCAGGCCGGTGACCAGTGTCTCGGGAAAATCTACACCCGGCGACATGCCGAAAACGCGGGGGTGATCGGCAGGTTCAAACATGGGAATCCTTTAACATTTTCTCTGCTAGCGGGATTCCATCTGGATGGCCGACGTCGCACCATTTTCCGGTGTACTGAAGGCCGAACAGACGCCCGTTGCCCAATATCTGATCCCAGAGAACATTAAGCGAGAATTTTTCTTCTGCAATTTCAAGCAGGCCGCTTGTCTTGATGATCTGCACACCGCCATAAATGAGGTTGCCGCCCCGTGTCAGGCGGCCATTGTCCGAAATGTCGAAATCGCCTGACCCATCGTGCCCAACGGCCTGATCCAAAGGAACGGTCATCAGCAGGGCGTCCATGATATCTGGTTTCCAGTGTTCCTTCAGCAGGTGCAGCGGGTTAGGGCCAGCCCAGATCGCATCAGTATTAGAGGTAAAGACAGGGGCCGAGCCGAGGTGGGGCAGGGCGTTGCGCAATCCACCACCGGTTTCAAGGATATCGGGGGTTTCGATCAACGTGACCACACCCGACATCGCCAGATGGTTCACCAAAACCTGTGGCTTATAGTGAAGGTTCGCGACAATGGGATCGCACCCTGCATCCCGCCCCAAGGCAAGTGCGTGATCAATTAGAGGATGGCCAGCGACCTTGATCATCGGTTTCGGCTGGTCTTGGGTCAGGTGTTTCATCCGGGTGCCGAAACCTGCGGCAAACATCATCAAAGCGTGGGGTGTGTCGTGCATTGGCTTTTCAGATGCTCCAGAAATTCGGGGGTCGGTGGCGGTAGGCAATCGTTGATGAACGTGGCCACGTTCGCAAGCGCGGGGTTTTGTAGATTGCGCATGGCATAGCGCCAGACGCGGGGAATCATGTCAACGTAATGCGCCTTGCCATCGCGCAGGCACAGGCGGGCAAAAATCCCGATGATCCGCAGATTGCGCTGGGCACCCAAAATCGCATAGGCCGACCGAAAGGCTTCTGCATCAACGCCGGTCTCGACCACGTAGCGGTTGATCATTGCGCGTTCTATCATCGGATCCACGTCGCGCCGGGCGTCCTGTAACACCGATACCAGATCATATGCCGGGTGGCCCAAAAGGGCGTCCTGAAAATCCAATATACCGACCCGAGCGATTCCGTCCCGTTTCGGCAGCCAAAGCAGGTTTTCCGCGTGATAGTCTCGTAGAATCACAACTTTTGATACCGCATCCAGCAAAGCGGCCAATGGACGGAATTGCGCGGTAAAGTTATCCATCAGAGACGCGGAGTCAGCCTGGGCATACCACTCAAATGCGGGTGCGGTCATATCGGTGAGCCAATCCGCGTCGCAGATATCCAACGGAAGGAGGGGGGCTCGGTGAAGCGAGATGAGCACATCAGTTGCGGCTTCATAGAGCGGCAACTCCCATTTTATGTCCCGATTCATCAGCCGCGCAAAAAGGTCATCACCCAGGTCTTCGATCAGAAGGAAACCCGCAAGCGCGTCTTGTTCAAAGATTGCCGGAGCACTAAAGCCATGGCCTGTCAGGTGTCTGGCGATTGTGACGAACGCTGTAACATCTTCGCCTTTTTCAGGAGGGGCATCCATCAGGATAGCGGTTTTGCCATCAGGCTTTGTCAGACGTTCATACTTGCGGTTTGACGCGTCGCCCGCCACAAGAACTGACGCGCTATTGCCCCAGCCAGCAGCATCGACAAATGATCTTATCGCGTCACGTCGCGCGGTCACGTCCGCCACTCTGCGAGTTTGGATTCCCACTTTGTATCACTCCAACGCGCGGCCAGAATGCGCGCATCATCGTCAATGCCTGAGGTGAGTGTGAGGGACAATGCCGATTGCGGCGCAAGATCGCCAAGTCTGTCCGGCCATTCGATCAGGCAAACCGCAGTTTCGAATGCCTCGGTAAGGCCCAGCTCTTCGACTTCCTGTAGATTGGTTAAGCGATAGAGATCCGCATGCCAGATCTCGCCTTTGGTGCTGTCATAGGTCTGTACCAACGTGAATGTGGGCGAGGGGACGTCTTCGGGTGTTCTTAGAAGGGACCGGATCAGGGACCGCGCAAAATGCGTTTTGCCCGCGCCGACAGCGCCCTCCAGCAGGATAACATCACCCTGATCCAGATGTGTGGCCAATGCAGCGGCTGCATCCGCGGTTGCGTCTGCATCGGTTAAGGGAAGGGACAGAGTGTTCGTGGCCATAGGGGCTATCGTGACCGCGCCCTGTCCGGGCTGCAAGTGCAATCAGGTGGTTTCAATTTGGCGGACGGTCGCTGTCCTTTTCGCCTCATGAGGGGTGTGAAACCTGACCAAAAGAGAGCCGGATGGAATATGCACCACGTCGCACCGCAAAGTGGTCCCATCATGCAATCTCAGGCGCAGGCCATTTGTCGCATTCGTTGTCAGACCAGTCAGTTCGTCATCAATTCTATTCCTGTCCGCATTATGTGCACAGCTTTCCTTCCAGATACGCGCACAATCCTGAAGGGTGAAATCAGCAAAAACAGCATCCGGATCGACGGCCCAGAAATTGCGAAACGCAGCATTGCAAAGCGTCAGAACGCCGGTCGGGGAAAAGATCGCCATCGCATGCTCTGCGGCATCAACCATGATCTGCGCCTGTTCCAGTTCAGTGCGGAAATTGCGGGTCAGCGTCATTTCAGCACTGATGTCCTCTATCAGGAATGCCGTCGCGCCATCGGGGTGCTGCCGGCCTTTAACGCTGTAGGTTTGTCCGGTCTCAAGCGTCCAGGTTTCCTGATACCGCCCATCCGTTGCGGCTGCGATGACGTCTGCAATTTCCAGTCGCCAACTGCGGTAGTTCTTGGGTTCGGGCATACGGCGATTTTCGCGCAGCGCATCAAAGAACGACAGCATAGCGGGTCTAGCTGACAGGAAAGGTGCGGGCAAACCGGTCAAATCCAACAGGGCAGGGTTAAACAGCGCCAATTGCCCTTTACGATCAAATATGGCCAGCCCGATCGAGAGATTTGCAAATGTCTTGGCCAGAGTTTGCACGAAATTGCGTTGTGCGACTTCTGCGGCGACAACAGCGTTTATCGGGTTGGCATGAAAAACCGTGATGTTCTCCGCTGGAACTCCCGTTATTTCATACCAGTCTGGCGCAGTCTCCGAAGGGTGTTCAAGAATGACGCGCCCTGATTGGGTTGGACCGCCTTTTGAAAAGAGCGTTTTGCGGGGATCGACAGTGGTCCCATTGACCCGTTTGAACAGCGCCGCATAAGCGGCATTATGCCAGCGGACCACGCCGTCAGCATCCTCCTGCCAAATCGGGTTTGGTGTCGTCCCTGTTACCCGACGCAGTGTATCCAGTTCTTCCGTGTCATCATGGGTTTGAAAAGGACCCTTTGCTTGTGGCAACTCGGCCAGCGTGACCCAGGTCAGATTCCCCCTCTGCCTGATTAATATTGATTGAGGGCCGCTGTCATCCAGCGCGGTCAGGGATAGGTTTGCGTGCTCGCCATGACCGGGTTGTTTGGGGAAATCGGGAAAGCGCGCGAGCACCATATCGCGCATGTCGCTCCAGTCGTGCTCGCCCGGCTTCAGGCCCAAAAGAGTTGCTGCACTTTCTGTGGTGTGATGCAGGATGCCTTTGTCAAATAGCAACGACAGTGGTTCACGCCCATTTTGTGGCTCTAATAAAGGCCTATTCGACCGTTTGAGCCAATATAGGCTGATCGCAACGGTAAGAAGCGCCACAGCAACGGAGAGGCTTATTTCGGATATGGCCAACACGAAGGAATCGTCCCCATTAAAGATGGGTGGAGTGTTGGCCGTTAAGGTTAATCGCCAGTTAACGCAGTATGCTTACACTGAATATCAGAGCGTAACCGGCTGATTCAACCCCAGCGCACCCGCACCCGCGCCGCTTGGTTCCGATATCTTGGCTCTTGGCCAGATGACCTCAACCACCGCGCCTCTTGCGTGATCTTCGGCTCCGTTTGCAAAGCGCAGATCGGCACCGGATCGTTCCAGCAATGTCTTGGCGATGAACAGGCCAAGCCCCATCCCTTCGTACGCAGGACGGGTGCCAGTAGGGCGCACCCTTGTACCGCTGCGCACGAATGGATCGCCGATGCGGCCCAGCAACTGCGGTGGAAATCCCGGACCGTCATCTGTGATACGGATTGTGATCAGATCATCTGTCCAGCGGGTTTCAATCCAGACACTGGTTGTCGCAAAATCGACAGCATTCTGGATCAGGTTCCTGAGCCCGTGAATGATCTCGGGCTGGCGTTCAATAATCAGTTGCTGTTGGGTTTCATCTGTCAGGCCGGCGTGTCGAAATGATACCTGCTTGCCACGCTCAAGATGTGGTTCCGCAGCTTCTTGCACAACGGCTTGCAACGGAGCCAGTCGCATATGCAGATCGTCTTTTCCCGCACGTCCCATGTCGCGGAGGATGTCACGGCAGCGGTCCGCCTGATCACGGATGAGTACGGCATCCTCTGCCATATCGGGAAAGTCTTTGAGGTCGTGAATAAGTTCGGTGCTTGCAAGCTTTATTGTCGCCAGCGGTGTTCCCAGCTCATGTGCAGCAGCGGCGACAACACCGCCCAGATCGGTCAGTTTTTGTTCACGGGCCAGTGCCATCTGAGTGGCAGCCAGTGCATCCGACATTGAGTGGACTTCGGTGGTTACGCGCCGCGAATACGCACTGGTGAAAACCACCGCAATGATCAGTGCGATCCAGTGCCCAATGACAAACAACTGCGGGATGCGCAGCACTTCACCGGATTGTGTAACAAGCGGCAGGTGGAAATTGGCAAGAAACGAGACAAGCACAATCGCCGTCCCGCCAATCACCAAAGTTGAGCGCAGGCTAAGGGCGGTAGCGGAAATGGTCACTGGCCCCAACAATAGAAGGGCGAAAGGATTGTGCAGCCCGCCGGTCAGAAACAACAAAAACCCCAGTTGCAGCACATCAAACATCACCAGCGCCAGATTTTCCTTTTCCGTCAGACGTTTGTTTTCCGGGAACAGAAAGGTTGCAGCAAGGTTTGCAGTGATCGACGCGCCGATGGCGAGATAGCAGAGACCCAGTTCAAGTTGCAGGCCATAGACAAGCGGCGCCACAGTTATTGCGGTCAGCTGCCCTACAATAGCGACCCAACGCAACAGAATCATCGTGCGCAGCCGGATCCAGTTTGCGCGCGTCGGGCCCCCCAAAGGGCGAATTGTTGCCTGCGTCATGAGCGCACCTCTGACTCTTTTGATATTGCATCGGCCTTGGTCTAGCGTAGGTCTGCCGCAACGCCCTCGCAAGGGCACCGATTGGCGCAGGAGTATGGTAATGAACCGGATTTTCGCAATTGTCGCGGCGGTGGTCGCTGCCGTCTTTTTGGCGGTTGTTGGCTGGCTTTCTTTCGGAAACACGGCGGGGGACGATCAGTTTGCGCAGTGCCGATCCTCGACGGTCGCGGGTGGTGATCTGGGCGGGCCATTCGAATTGATCAATGGCAAAGGGCAAACGGTCACGGACAAGGACGTAATCACCGAACCGACATTGATCTATTTCGGGTATACATATTGCCCTGACGTCTGCCCGCTGGATGTGGATCGCAATGCACAGGCCGTTGAGATACTGGAAGAGCGCGGCAAGATTGTGACACCGGTTTTCATCAGCATTGATCCCGAGCGGGATACTCCCAAAGTTGTCGGTGAATTTGCCGAAGTGATGCACCCCCGCATGATCGGCCTTACCGGTTCGCCGGCGCAGGTCAAAGCGGCCAGCCAAGCGTATCGAACCTATTATAAGGCGCATGATCCGGTGGATGGCGAGTATCTGGTCGATCATTCCACGTTCAGCTATCTGGTGATGCCGGAGGTCGGTTTTGTTGAGTTTTTTCGCCGGGAAATGACACCGGATGACATGGCCGCGACAATCGGCTGCTTTGTGGATGCGAGCTAAAATTTGACCCCAAGCGATGCGCAGTCATATTGTCATATGACACAATAGGGGTAGGCGCGTGGAGCCACATCAACAGCAACCCGATCTGGGACCGGACGCCAGCCTTCTGCTGGTCGATGACGACGAGCCATTTCTGCGGCGATTGGCCAAAGCAATGGAAAAGCGCGGCTTTTCAGTTGAGACAGCGGGATCGGTTGTTGCCGGTCGCGCCATTGCGACGGCACGCCCTCCTGCCTATGCGGTCATTGACCTGCGGCTTGAGGACGGGAATGGTTTGGACGTGGTCGAGGTGCTGCGCAACAAGCGGCCGGACGCGCGTATTGTGGTGCTGACGGGATACGGAGCGATTGCCACGGCGGTGGCGGCGGTCAAGATCGGAGCGACGGATTACCTGTCAAAGCCCGCTGATGCCAACGACATCGTGCACGCCCTTTTGACCACGGGAGGTGACATGCCCCCGCCGCCGGAGAACCCGATGAGCGCGGACCGTGTGCGGTGGGAACATATCCAACGGGTCTATGAATTATGCGACCGCAACGTCAGTGAAACGGCACGGCGGCTAAACATGCATCGACGGACTTTGCAGCGGATTTTGGCAAAGCGTTCCCCGAGGTAGTTAATCAATCGTAAAATGTCACAGAACGTACACCGGACGTACACGGCGCGTGCAGACGCGGTGCCTTAGAGATCAAACCGCTTTAAACGCTTGTCTACCAGTGTTCCGTCCGACATCTCATAGTTTTCGATGACGCCATAGTCCTGAAATCCGCGGCTTTGGTAATAGATCAGACCGCCTTCGTTATCGGCACGGATGTTCGCGTTGATCCAAGCGTATCCCAATGCTTTGGCCGCAGTGCGCGTTGCAGCAAAAAGGGCGGAACCGATGCCCAGACCGGTCTGGCCAATCTGGACAAAAGTAGCGATTTCTGCGGCCTCTGCGGGCAGGTATCCGGCTGGCGCGATCCATTGGAAGCCGACCACTTTTTCGGCACCATCCAAAGCCACATTCCAAGCACTTTGATCGGCGTCACTTGCCATCCAGTCCGTCAGGTCCTGACCGGTTACGGGGCGTGTGATGGCGGTGGTGCCGCCAACCGCGATGATTTCGTTCAACAGACGGGCCATGTCTGCGGCATCCAGCGGGATGGGTTTCCGGACGCTGATCATGACATCTGTTCCAGCAAAGCATCATGGCGGGCCGTGAAGGCATTGCGCGTCTGGACCGGCGGACGCAGGACGATGGAGAGTCCCTCCATCAGGGCCACATCAGGGCGGCCAAAAAATTTGGAAGATTCTTCCTGAGAGAAACCGGCGATCTGGGTCGCTTCCATCCAGGCACTGATCTTGTCCGCCTTCTTGATCTGTTTTTTCACTGCGGCAGGGATCGTCGCGGGAAGGCCAAACCGAATGTGGATCGCGGCGGTCAAACGGTCATCCAGCGCACCGTATGCGGGACCAACGGCTGCTTTCACCGGAGAGATCATATCACCAATCACATATTCAGGCGCGTCATGCAGGAGCGCGGCCAACCGCCATTTTGCAGGGGCGCGCGGGTCAATGCGTGCATAGATCGTTTCCACCAACAGCGAGTGTTCGGCAACGGAATAGGCATAATCCCCTTTGGTCTGCCCGTTCCAGCGCGCAACAAAGGCAAGGCCGTGGGCAATGTCTTCGATCTCCACATCCACGGGGGTCGGGTCAAGCAGGTCCAGTCGGCGTCCGGACAGCATCCGCTGCCACGCGCGCGGTGCCGCTTTGCGACCTGTTGCCATGCTGTCCACTCCTGATTTGTTCACGCCGGTCATCCGCTTTACGCTACATTGTACCTATTATTGCCCCCTACGGCACCGCAAGGCTGATCTTGTTTGACCGGCGCGCTGTGCTTTTGCTGCTGCGCGGCATTTTGCCCTTTGGCCCAATAGGCGTTGAGTAAACGACGAAGAAATGATAGGCGCGCTCGAATACAATTTGAGTGAGGTGCCAGATGGCCAACGACTATATCGTTAAAGACATTAAACTTGCAGCCTTTGGCCGCAAGGAATTGGACATTGCCGAGACAGAAATGCCGGGCCTGATGTCGTGCCGCGCCGAGTTTGGCGAAAGCAAGCCGCTGAAGGGCGCACGCATCGTCGGCTCGCTGCACATGACAATCCAGACCGCTGTTTTGATCGAAACACTGGTTGAGCTGGGCGCGGATGTGCGCTGGGCGTCATGTAACATCTTCTCAACCCAGGACCACGCTGCGGCAGCCATCGCCGAAGGCGGTACACCGGTTTTTGCGATCAAAGGTCAGTCACTGGAAGAGCATTGGGATTACCTTGATAAATCCTTCATGTTCCCCGAAGGCGCGAACATGATCCTTGACGATGGCGGCGACGCGACGTTGTACGTTCTGTTGGGTGCACGTGCCGAAGCGGGCGAAGATATCATTCCCGTGCCACAGTCCGAAGAAGAAGAAGCGATCAAAAAGCAGATTGCCAAGCGTATGGCAGCCAGCCCCGGTTGGTTCACCAAGACACGCGATGCGATCCAGGGCGTTTCCGAGGAAACAACCACAGGCGTCCACCGTCTGTATGATCTGCACAAGAAGGGCCAACTGCCTTTTCCTGCGATCAACGTGAACGATTCTGTCACCAAGTCCAAGTTCGACAACAAGTACGGCTGTAAGGAATCGCTGGTTGACGGCATCCGCCGGGCCACGGACACCATGATGGCCGGTAAAGTTGCCGTTGTTATGGGGTACGGCGATGTGGGCAAAGGGTCTGCTGCGTCATTGGCTGGTGCCGGTGCACGGGTGAAAGTGACCGAAGTTGATCCGATCTGCGCCTTGCAGGCCGCTATGGACGGTTATGAAGTTGTGCTGCTGGAAGACGTCGTTTCCACAGCAGACATTTTCATCACCACCACCGGCAACAAGGACGTGATCCGCATCGAGCATATGCGCGAGATGAAGGACATGGCGATTGTTGGCAACATCGGCCACTTCGACAACGAAATTCAGGTCGCAAGCCTGAAGAACCACAAGTGGACCAACATCAAAGAACAGGTCGACATGATCGAGATGCCGAATGGCCATCGTCTGATCCTGCTGTCCGAAGGCCGTCTGCTGAACCTTGGCAACGCCACCGGTCACCCGTCGTTCGTGATGTCCGCTTCCTTTACAAACCAGGTTCTGGCGCAAATTGAACTGTTCACCAAAGGCGACGAATATCAGCCCGGCGTTTACATCCTGCCCAAGCATCTGGATGAAAAAGTTGCCCGTCTTCACCTTGACCGGATCGGTGTTAAACTGAGCAAACTGGACGCCGAGCAGGCCGCCTATATCGGCGTATCGCCTGATGGCCCGTTCAAGCCCGAGCATTATCGTTACTAAGCACGCGTGGGTTTCACCCACACTGCATGACGTAAGCAGTGACGTGACGCCGCCCCCATCACAGGGGCGGCGTTTCGCGTTCTGACCTTGGGGCAAGGCGGATAGCCATGACCGGCAGAATTCCACTAGGGGGAAAAGCGGCGCGAAAAATTCCTTTTGCGATTGTGGAAACGTCTTTAGGGTTCGCTTCAAGGTCGGAATTGGCTGACCAGTTACCAAGGTGGGAGATTTTTTATGGGCAAGCGTGACGAGTGGATCGCTAAATACGCGGAAGACCTGAAAAACAAGTGCGGCATGACGCCGGACATGGATTTGCTGACTAAAGTCACAATTGGCTGTGGTCCGTCAATCTATAATGCCGACGCGCAAACTGTTGCGGGCAGTCAGGCGACCGAGCTTGAGACGGTCAAGAACAACTTCCTGATGAAGAAACTCGGTTTGCCTGACGGGCCGAACCTGATGGAAGGCATCCACAAGGCAATCGAAACCTATGGTAAATCCGAGCGCAACAAATACCGTGCTGTGGTCTACTACCTGCTGACAAAGCAATTCGGTAAAGAGTCGGTTTACAAATAAGCCGCACCAGTCATTCTAAAAGCAAACGCCCGCTTGGTTAAGCGGGCGTTTCTTTTTTGAGCAGTGTTTGAATTACAGTTCTGTTGCACAGGTCCATTGCTTTTCGTAAACCCAATGCAACGGTCAGGATGGCCAGAACATATTTCGAATACGTGTGTGGGTCTATGGGAGCACACGGGGTGAGAAGGGTTCTGGCGTGGGTGCCAGAACCCTTTTTCACGTGGTTCATCCGGTTCAGAACACTGTCAAAACCAGTCCCATCAGCGCGCAGCCGAAGGTCGCATAGCCGTCGTTCACGAGGGTGAGGTTGAATGGCTGTCCGCTGTTGGCGTTGTTGCAGACAGGCCGGGTTTCTACGGTTTCGTTTTGCCAAGCCCGCAGATGATCCGCCATTGATCGGCTGTGACGGGTTGAACCGATAGCCGGGAGTTCTTGACCAGCACCATATCCGACAAACGTTCATCGGCCTTGATGTCATCAAGTGTGACGGGTTGTTCGAAGGGCCGCACCGCCTTGATGTCCACACATTCCCAACGATCATCGTCCGTTGTGCTGTCGGGGTGGGCTGTCGCGATCACTTCGACGATGCCGACGACGGACTTTTCTGTTTGGGAGTGGTAGAAGAACCCGAGGTCACCCAACGCCATGTCGCGCATGAAATTGCGTGCCTGATAGTTGCGCACGCCATCCCATTCTTCGCCCGCATCGCCTTTGGCGGTTTGATCATCCCAGCCCCATGTGCCGGGTTCCGATTTGAAAAGCCAGTATGCCATCAGCCGATCACCCGTTTCCATTGGGTCAGCGTGACCGTGGCAAAAAGTCCGGCCAGGGCATAGGGATCATGGTCGGCAAAGTCTTGGGCGGCGGTCATATCCGGCACGTCCAGAATAATCAGCGATCCGGTCATGTCGCCCCCATCATTCAACAGCGGCCCTGCCTGGGCAACAATATCTGCATGTGTTTCCAGATAGGCCAGATGCGCCGCGCGATTTTCAGTGCGTGTTTCAAGAGCGTTTGGTTTGTCGTGAGCGATCAGGGCAACAAGCATGTTATTCTTCCTTTAGGGGACGGGTAAGCAGCGATTTCATTGCATGCGCAACGTCGAGTTCCTTGTTGAGTAGTGCGGTCACGGCTGCGGTAATCGGCATGTCCAGTTCGAGACGTTTTGCCAGCGCATCAACGGCGCGGGCCGTTGCCACACCTTCTACCGTCGTGCCGGAGTCAAATTCGGTGCCAGCCCCTATGGTGAGGCCAAGGCGATAGTTGCGCGATTGTTCGGAGGTGCAGGTCAGCGTCAGATCGCCAAAACCCGACAGACCCGAAAGCGTGGCGGGATCCGCATTGAGGCGGGCAGCCAACCGCTGCATTTCGGCGTAACCGCGTGTCATCAGTGCTGCGCGCGCGCTTTCCCCCAGACCCGCACCCATGGCCGTGCCGCAGGCAATCGCGATCACGTTTTTCAAGGCGCCGCCCAGTTCAGCACCAATTGTATCGGTTGTGCGGTAAATGCGCAGGTTTGGCGTTGTCAGGGATACTTGCAGCATTTTGCCAATGGTCTGATCGGCGCAGGCCAGGGTCAATGCCGTGGGCAGGCCGCGCGCGATATCGGCGGCAAAGCTGGGGCCGGTCAGGATGGCTGCGGTGGCGCTTGGTACGGTGTCGTTAATGACAGCAACGGGTCCCACACCACTTTCCAGTTCGATGCCTTTGCAACAGGCGACCAGATGCTTTCCCTGAAGAAGTGCCGCGTGCCCGGTCAACATCGAGCGCAACTTTTGCATCGGGATTGCCAGTAGCAGGGTCTGTTCCTGTGCCGCGTGCCCGATATCATCCGTAAGATTAAGCGTTTCTGGGAAGCGGCATCCCGGCAACCGAACCGTGTTTTCGCGACGTATTGCCATATCATCAAGGCTGCGGGCCCAAAGGGTGACCGGACCGTTCTGCGCAAGAGATATCGCGAGCGCCGTCCCGAAGGCACCGGCGCCGAGAACGGAAACGCTCATGCCTTTGCTCCTTTCTTGCCGCTGCCCAGCATTGCGGGTTGATTTGTATCCAACGGCCAGCGCGGGCGGGCCGACAGGGTCAGATCATCAGCGGCGCGCAGCTGCATCTGTTCTGCCGCAGCATAGGCAATCATCGCGGCGTTGTCTGTGCACAGCGCGAGAGGAGGCGCGACAAAATACGCTTCATTGGCGATAGAAACAGTCTCTAACGCGGATCGGATGGGCTTGTTGGCCGCAACGCCCCCTGCCACGCACAGGGTGCGGGGAACATCGGGTGGATAGGAGGCAAACGCGCGCCGTGTCTTTCCCGCAAGCACATCGACGACGGCGGCCTGAAAGCTGGCAGCAAGGTCGGCTTGATCCTGAACAGACAGACCTCCGGCATCGGTGACAAGCTTGTCCCGCATACGCAGAACAGCGGTCTTCAGACCGGAGAAGGACATGTCGCATCCGTCGCGGTCCATCACAGGGCGGGGGAAAGAAAACCGTGCAGGATCGCCGGACAGGGCGGCGTGTTCGATAGCCGGACCGCCCGGTTGCGGCAGGCCGATGAGGCGGGCAATCTTGTCAAACGCTTCACCGGGGGCATCATCAATGGTACCACCCAAACGCTCAAAAAGATCGGCTGCATGGACCATCAGGAACTGGCAATGCCCCCCTGACACCAAGAGCATCAGATAGGGATAGGGCACATTATCGGTCAGGCGCGGCGTCAGGGCGTGGCCCGCAAGGTGGTTCACCCCATAGAGCGGTATGCCGGTCGCCACAGACAGACCTTTGGCGCACATGACCGCAGATACCACGCCGCCGATCAGCCCCGGGCCGGCCGTTACAGCGATTGCATCTATGTCCGAAAGTGCTGAATTGGCCTGTGTTAGAGCCTGTTCAACGCAGATATCCAGCTTTTCGGCGTGGGCGCGCGCGGCGATTTCGGGAACGACGCCCCCAAAGGCCGCGTGCAGGTCGGTTTGCCCAAGGACGATGGACGACAGGATCACGGCAGGCTTGCCGTCCTCTACCCGAACGACCGCCGCCGCAGTATCATCGCAGCTACTTTCCAATCCGAGAATGATACGTGACCTGGTCATCCGCTTTCCGTTGCAAGGGTGTTTCCCCGCAGGTAACACCGGGGCATCAGTCAGGCAATGGTAGGGCAGGTGGGAACAAAAGTCGCATGACCAGACAAACACTTGTGATGACACGTCCCCGCGCTGCCGCAGAACGATTTGTTGGCGGGCTGTCGGATGATGCAATGCAGGACGTTGAAGTCATCTATGCGCCGTTGGTCAGGATTGTGGGCACGGGCGCACCTGTCGATCTGAGCGGCTATGGGGGCGTGATTTTCACCTCTGCCAATGCTGTGGCGTTTGCGCCCGAGGCGAACGGGCGGCGTGCCTATTGTGTCGGGTCGACCACTGCGGCCAAGGCCCGTGCGGCGGGATGGGATGTAAAGGCAGTCGAGCAGAATGCAGAGGCACTGATTGCGACCTTCGCAAAGGCGATGCCCAAAGGTCCGTTAATGCATCTGGCCGGTCGGCACAGGCGCGGCGGGATTGATACACGGCTTAGCGAAATGGGCGTGCAAGTTGATGTTCAGGTGCTTTATGACCAGCCGCTGATCCGGTTAAGTGAAGAAGTGCGCGAGCTTCTGTCAGGAGAAGGGCGATTGATCCTTCCGCTTTTCTCGCCCAGAACTGCGACGCACCTTGCGTCGGAAATAAGAACCGCACCGCATGTAATTGCGATTGTAATGAGCGATGCGATTGCCTTTCCGCTGCGTGATGTGCAGTTTGCTGATATTGTGAAGGCGGCGGCACCAACCGGTGAAGAAATGGCGTTAACTGTTGAATTGCAGTTACGGCGCAACAGGTTCCCTTGAGGGGACAGGATCGGGCGGGTAAGGTTACGTGTTCACTCTGGCCCGATTGCCAGAATCAGAAGGGTATGTGTCGTGGCGAAAGCAAAGAAACCAGCTGCAAGGACAAGCAAGGCAAGAACGCCAACTGCGGCCAAAGCGGAAGCTACACCAGCCAAAGCAACGGCATCCACATCGACCACAACAACATCCTCGGCAAGCAAGGCAGTGGCGTCCAAGTCAGTATCCTCAGCGAAAACCGAGGTGTCAAAGCCTGCAGAAACGCCCAAACCGGACGTGGCCAAGCCCGAAGCGCCCAAATCTGTCACGCCAAGCGCGTTGAAGAAGGATATCGAGGCATCCGACAAGCCGGTGCCCGAGGTTGCAAAAGAACCCAAGCCCGTGCCCCAGCCCGAGGCGTCGAAACCGGTTACGCCCAAAGATCCGGTCACACCGAAAGATCGCGAACCCGCTCCTGCTGCTGCAGCGCCTGTTGCGCAACCTAAACGACGCAGCGTGTTCCTGCCGCTGGTACTGGGGGGGATTGTTGCTGGCGCCATCGGCTATGGTGTTTCGGAATACAACTTGCTGGGCACCCGCGGACAAAGCGACGCGTTGCAGCAAACCGTTGCCGCCCAAGAGGCGCGCCTTGCCGCGCTGGAAACAGCAGAGCCGCCCGCAGCGCCTGAAATCGAATTTCCGGCGATTGACGATTTGACCGAGCAGGCAACGCAGCTCTCCGAGCAGGTGGCCGGTTTCTCGGCGCAAATCGATGAAATCGATGCCCGTCTGACGGTGATTGAGAAACAGCCGATTACGGATGGCGGCGCGTCTGATGCAGCCATTGCTGCCTATGAGCGCGAGTTGCAGGCGCTTCAAGCGTCCGTTCAGGAACAGCGCGCCGAGATTGAAGGAATGCTCAACAACGCGCTGAGTGTGGAGGAAGCCACGAACAACGCGGCACAGATGGCAAACCTGCAGGCGGCGATGACCAAGATCACGGCCGCGATCAGCGCTGGCCAGCCGTTCGAGGATGCCGTGACCGATTTGGGCGCACAAGGCGTCGCCGACCTTCCGGCTGCATTGAGCGAGAATGCCGGATCCGGGGTTGTGACTTTGGCGAGCTTGCAATCGCGTTTTCCCGCTAATGCACGTGCCGCCCTGAATGCGGCACGTACGAGCGGGGAGGCCGAGACCGAGGGTGGTGTAGGTGGCTTCCTGCGTCGTCAGTTGGGTGCGCGATCTGTCGCGCCGCGCGAAGGGTCGGACCCCGATGCGATCCTGTCGCGCGCCGAAGCGGCAATGCGGGACGGGCAACTTGATACTGCGCTTGATGAAATCGATGCGCTGCCACAGGGTGCGCAGGCGGCAATGCAGGAATGGCTTGACGATGCGCGCGCGCGGCAGGCTGCTCAAGCGGCAGCTCAAGACCTGTCAAAGAGCCTCACGGCTAATTAAGGAACGGCGTATATGTTGTGGTCATTGATTAAGATTGTCCTGTTCGTCTGCGCTGTGGCTGCGCTGGCATGGGGTGCGGGTTTCCTGCTGGAAAGTCAGGGCGGCGTTCAGGTTACCGTGATGGGGACCGAATTCAGTTTTGGCCCGCTGCAATCTGTTATTGCGATTGCGGTGCTAATCTTTGTTGTGTGGCTGTTGCTCAAAATCTTCGCGTTGTTGGTGGCGACGTGGCATTTCCTGAACGGGGATGAAACGGCGCTGTCGCGGTATTTCGACCGCAACCGCGAACGCAAAGGATATGATGCCCTGTCCGAAGGATTGATGGCGCTCGCCAGTGGCGAAGGACGTATCGCGATGGCAAAGGCCCAGAAGGCCGATAAATACCTTGATAAACCCGCATTGACCAACCTGTTGACGGCACAGGCGGCAGAGATGGCCGGCGACCGACGCAAGGCAGAAGAAACCTACCGCAAGTTGGTCGAGGACGAACAGACGCGGTTTGTCGGTGTGCGCGGTATCATGAAACAAAAGCTTGCTGATGGTGATTCCGATACAGCCCGCAAGCTTGCCGAGCGGGCGTTTGCCCTGAAACCCCGCCATGTCGAGACAGGGGATATCCTGCTCAAGCTTCAGGCCGAGAACGAGGATTGGGCTGGCGCGCGCCAGACGCTGAGCGCGAAACTGAAGCACGGGCAACTGCCGCGAGATGTCCACAAGCGCCGCGATGCCGTGATGGCCCTTTCGGAGGCCAAGGAAATCATTGCAGAAGGCAACAGCATCGAAGCGCGCGAGGCGGCGATCGAGGCCAACCGTTTGTCACCCGATCTGATCCCTGCTGCCGTCATGGCGGCACGCAGCTATATCGAACAGGACAAGCCGCGCTATGCGTCCCGCGTGTTGACCAAGGCGTGGGGGGTGTCACCGCACCCCGACCTTGCCGCGGCATTTGCGGCAATTGCGCCTGATGAAAACCCACCAGCACGGATCAAGCGTTTCCGTGCCCTGACCAAGCAAAACCCGAACCACCCGGAAAACCGCATGTTGCTGTCCGAACTCCACATCGCCAACGACGATTTCCCCGAAGCGCGTCGTGCGCTGGGCGATCTGGTGGAAACGGACCCGACAGCCCGGTCTGTCACGCTGATGGCGGCAATCGAGCGGGGACAGGGGGCGTCGGATACGGTTGTCAAAGGCTGGCTTGCCCGCGCCCTGACGGTATCGCGTGGCCCGCAGTGGATTTGCGACAACTGCCAGAACATCCATGCTGAATGGCAACCGATTTGCCAGAACTGCAAAGGCATTGATACGCTGACATGGAGAGAACCGCCTGCGTCCAAGGTTGCCATGCCCGGCGGTGTTCAAATGCTGCCGCTGATCGTTGGCGCGCTCGAGGATAATTCAGGTGCTGATGGTGTGGAACCGGTCGGTGAAGACGTCGGGATTGTTGATGCGGAGCTGATCACCGATCCGGCGGAGGGGTCTGAAACGGACGGCAAAGACCAGTTGGCAGAGACGAAATAGCATATTTGGTGCGTTCAGATGATTAGCCGGTTTTTTCGGCCAACACGGGAGCCCGCCGGAACGAAAGATTATACAAAGCATTTTATACTAAAAGGTTTCAAATTATGAAAATTGCGATCGCGGGTATCGGCTATGTTGGTATGTCCAACGCCGTTCTTCTTGCTGTGCACAACGACGTTGTTGCCATTGACCTGAACCCTGATCGTGTTGCGCAGGTAAATGCACGGCAAAGCCCGGTCGAAGATTCGCTGCTTGGCAAATGGATGATCGAAAAGGATCTGAAGTTGCGTGCGACCACCGACGCGCAGGACGCATACGCCGATGCTGATTTCGTGATTGTTGCGACGCCCACCGACTATTCCCCCGAAGAAGATTTCTTTGACACATCGTCTGTCGAGGGGGTGATCCGGCAGGTGATTACGATCAATCCGGATGCTGTCCTGATTGTTAAATCCACGATTCCGGTGGGCTTTATCAGCCGGATGCGTAGTGAAACCGGCTATGAAAAAATCTACTTCAGTCCTGAATTCCTGCGGGAAGGCAAAGCCCTTTATGACAACCTGCATCCGTCGCGGATCGTTGTCGGGGGGCAGGATGCGCCGGCCAAGGCGTTTGCAGAGCTGCTGGTTCAGGGTGCGGAACGCAAGGATATGCCGGTTCTGTTTACTGATGCGGAGGAGGCAGAGGCGATCAAATTGTTTGCCAATACCTACCTTGCGATGCGCGTGGCGTTTTTCAACGAACTCGATACCTACGCGTTCAGTCAGGACATGGACCCGCGCCAGATGATCGAGGGTGTGTGTCACGATCCGCGGATCGGCACTGATTACAACAATCCGTCGTTTGGCTATGGTGGATATTGCCTGCCCAAAGACAGCAAGCAGTTGCGCGCCAACTACAAGGACATTCCCCAAAGTATGATTTCTTCGGTGGTTGTGGCGAACAAACTGCGCAAGGATTTTATTGCAGACCGGATTTTGGCGCTCAAGCCCAAGCGGGTCGGTATCTATCGGCTGGCGATGAAAACCGGGTCCGACAATTTCCGTCAAAGCTCCATTCAAAGCGTGATGCGCCGCATCAAGGATAGCGGTGTCGAGGTCATTGTCTATGAACCCGCCATTGATCAGGAAACATACTTTGGATCGCATGTTGAGCGTGATCTGGGTACTTTCAAATCGGGCTGCGATGTTATCGTAGCGAACCGCAATTCGGACATTTTGTCGGATGTTGCAGACAAGGTTTTCACGCGGGATATTTTCGGTACGGGGTGATTTTCTCGCGTTGGAACCGCGCCTTTTTCTGCCGCATTTCCAAATCTTCTGAAATGCTTAAGGTGGTGTCGGAACCCCGTTCAGTTGACGGGCTGCTGACAGGAGGCGGGGCATGAGTAACGAAATGAACGGCGCTGATGCGGTCATCCGCATGTTGGATGCCCATAAAGTGCGGCATGTTTTCGGGCTCTGCGGGGATACCAGCCTGCCGCTGTATGATTCGATGCGCGGGTTGGACCATAACATCACCCATGTCCTGACACGCGACGAACGATCCGCCGCCTATATGGCTGACGGTTATTCCCGCGTTACCGGCAGGCCCGGCGTTTGTGAGGGGCCGTCCGGCGGTGGGGCGACCTATATCCTGCCCGGGTTGATCGAAGCCTCCGAAAGCTCTTATGCCGTGCTGGGTATCACCACGGATATTTCTGTCGGCACCTATGGAAAATACCCGCTGACAGAGGTGGATCAGCAGGCGTTGATGGCACCAGTGACAAAATGGAACACCGTCATCAAAAAGGCAGAGCATATTCCGCGCATGGTTCGTGCGGCCTTTCGCGCGATGACCACGGGGCGTTCCGGTGCGGCGCATCTGGGTCTGCCCTATGACATTCAATACGACGCTGTTGATCCGGCCGACATCTGGGCAGATGAAAAGCTGGCGACCTATCCCGCGTACCGTGCTGCCCCTGAACCGGGCGCGGCAGAGGCAGCGGTTGATGTGATCCTGTCTGCCAAGTCCCCCCTGATCGTGTGTGGCGGGGGTGTTGTCATTGCGGGCGCGATGGAAGAACTGGACAGGCTGGCGACGCGGCTTGATATTCCCGTTGCGACGTCGATTTCCGGCCAGGGATCACTGGCCGATTCCCATCCGAATGCGGTGGGTGTTGTGGGGTCGAACGGCGGGACAGACCAGACATGGGAGGCGATGGAGAACGCCGATCTGGTGATCTTTATGGGCTGTCGCGCAGGATCAACGACAACTGCGCGCTGGGAAGCCCCCAAGCCCGGCAGCCGGATAGTGCATTTTGACAGCGACCCGATGGTGATCGGTGCAAACTATCCCGCCGAAGTGGCCGTGGTTGCGGACCTGAAACTGGCACTGGCGGCGGTCAATGCCGTTCTCGATTCGCGCGATCAGGGGCACGATACTTTTGGTGGGGCGCAGGCTGCGGCGGACATAAAGCGGCGCAAGTTCGAGATGTTCCACACGCTTGCTGCAAGCGATGCCACGCCGATATTGCCAGAAAGGGTAATAGCGACACTGCAACGGGTTCTGCCGGAAACTGCGACCATCATTTCCGACCCCGGCACGAGTTGCCCCTATTTTTCGGCTTACTATGAATTGCCACGACCGGGGCGACATTTCATCACCAACCGCGCGCACGGGGCCTTGGGGTACGCGATGTCTGCTGCGTTGGGCGCTTGGTATGGCCGTCCCGGCAGCAAGGTTGTCGCGATGATGGGGGACGGATCCTTTGGATTTACCGTCGGTGAACTTGAGACGATCTGCCGTGCGCGTGCCAATATCACCTATGTGGTTTTTTCAAACGCGTCTTTTGGATGGATCAAGGCAAGCCAGAAAGACGACAAGGGTGCGCGTTATCACAATGTTGATTTTACGCGGGTCGATCAGGCGGCAGTCGCGGCGGCTTATGGGGTCAAATCGTGGTCGGTGCAGAACCCCTCCGATCTGGAAAAGGTGCTGCGCGAGGCGATAGACCATGACGGCCCCACCTTGGTCGACGTGATCACGCAACCGCTGGAACAAGCCGCTGCTCCTGTGCGCCGCTGGATGGGTTGATGCGGGAGAAACCAGAATGAGCGAACGTATCGTCATTATCGGTGCAGGGATTGTCGGGGTTTCCACGGGGATCTGGCTGCGTCGCCTTGGTGCGGATGTAACGCTCGTGGATCGCGGTTTGCCCGGGCAGGCAACGTCGTTTGGCAATGCAGGCGTTCTTGCCGCCTGTTCGATGGTGCCCGTTACTGCGCCCGGTCTTGTCGCGAAATCACCCAAACTGGTGTTGGACCCACACTTTCCCTTGTTCCTGCGGTGGTCCTATTTGCCTAAACTGCTGCCGTGGTTGCGCCGGTATCTAAGCCACGCCAATGACGCCGATACGCGCCGTATCGCGCGGGGACTGACGCCGATAACGTCCGACACTGTCGAACAACACAAAGCACTGACCAAAGGTACCGACGCGGCGCATTGGATCACTGACTGCGATTATCATTTTGCCTATGCTGACCGCGCTGCGTTCGAGGCGGATCGCTATACATGGGCATTGCGGCGTGACGCGGGTTTCGTGCCTGAGGTTCACGAAGGCGGCGCAGTGCGTGAAATCGAGCCTAACCTGTCGGAAAACGTCCAACTGCTCGCAACTGTAAAAGCGCACGGGATGATCCGGAATCCCGGTGGTTACGTGGCTCATTTGGCCGAAGTGTTCCAGAAGCTTGGCGGAATAATCAGGCAAACCGAGGTGCGCGATTTTGAGATGACGGCCGGACGGATTACCGCCGTCATCACCAAAAGCGGCACCCTGTCGTGTGATAAGGCGGTTATCGCGACAGGCGTATGGTCAAAGCCGCTGATGAAAAAACTGGGACTGAACGTGCCGCTTGAAGCCGAACGGGGCTATCACGTGCTGTTCAAAGGAGCGACCAATGGCCCCGTGGCGCCAACCATGGTCGCGGCGGGAAAATTTGTGGCAACGCCTATGGAAATGGGTCTGCGGTGTGCCGGTGTTGTAGAGTTCGGCGGCTTAAAGGCGGGGCCAAGCAAAGCGCCGCTGGCCCTGTTGCGCAAACAGGTCGCCAGCGCCTATCCGCAGCTTGAATATGCAGGCGAGGAAGAGTGGCTGGGCCATCGTCCCGCCCCCTCTGATAGCCTGCCATTGATCGGGGAAGTTGGCACAACCGGAGTCTTTACCGCATTCGGTCACCACCACATCGGCCTCACAGGTGGTCCAAAAACAGGCAGGCTACTTGCCGGCATGATGACCGAAAGGCCGCCAAACATTGACATGTTAACCTATTCACCCAATCGTTTCACCACCTGAACTACAAAACGAATCCCCAAGGGATCACAAATCCAACAAGGAGTATCCAATGACAAAGACCCTCACATCCGCCGTAGCGCTTGCGCTGACGACGGCGATCGTCGCCGCGCCTGCATTCGCCGAAGACTGGGATATGCCGATGGCCTATTCCGCCACCAACTTTCATACCGAAAACGGTGTAAAGTTCGCTGAGTGCGTCGGCACAGGCACCAACGGTGAAATCAATATCACCGTTCACCCTTCCGGTTCGCTGTTCAAAGGTGCGGATATCAAGCGCGCGGTCCAGACCGGACAAGTTCCGATCGGAGAGCGCCTGTTGTCGGGCCATCAGAACGAAAATGCCGTCTTTGGCTTTGACAGCGTGCCGTTCCTTGCCACGTCTTTTGATGCATCCGGCAAGCTGTTTGCCGCTGCACGCCCCAAGCTGGAAGAGGTTCTGGGTGACCAGAACCTGACCCTGCTCTATGCCGTGCCTTGGCCACCTCAGGGGCTCTACTTCAAAAAGGAAGTGAATTCCGTTGCTGATATGGCCGGGGTCAAGTTCCGCAGCTACAACAACGCGACATCGCGCCTGGCCGAGCTGACCGGCATGCTGCCCGTCACCATCGAGGCGGCAGAGATTTCACAGGCATTTGCGACGGGCGTTGCTGAGTCCATGATATCTTCCGGTGCGACAGGGTATGACCGCAAGGTCTGGGAATCGCTGACACATTTCTACGAGGTGGATGCGTGGCTACCGTATAACTCGGTTATGGTGAATTCCGAAACATGGGCGGGTGTGTCCGACGCAAACAAGGCCGCGATCACGGCCTGCGCCGAAGCCGCAGCGGCCGATGGGCTGGAGGCGTCCAAGGCCTATACCCAGTTCACGATGGACGGATTGCGCGAGGGCGGTATGACCGTTGGTCCCGCAAGCGAAGGTCTGGTGAACGAGCTCAAGGTGATCGGCGAGACAATGACCGCAGAGTGGCTTGAGGCGGCGGGCGCCGATGGTCAGGCGATCGTTGACGCCTACAAAGCCAACTGAGATCAAGAACCGCCCTGAATATTTTTCGGGGCGGTTTCATTTTGAGGGGTATGATATGGGTGCGGTCCGAAAACTGCTGGATCTGATATACGGACTGGCGGCGGTGCTTGCCGCGCTCTGCCTGATCATCATTCTGTTTTTGATTGTTGTGCAGATGCTGGCCCGCTGGACGGGCGAAGTGTTTCCCGGTGCCCCTGATTATGCAGGCTATGCGATGGCGGCTGCGTCGTTCCTTGCGTTTGCTTCGGCGCTCAACAAGGGCAGCCATATTCGCGTGTCGATTTTGTTGAACGCGGTGGGGGTGCGTGCCCGCTGGTTTCTGGAAGTCTGGTGTTTTGCCATCGGCACAGCGGCGGCGTGGTACGTCAGCTACTACATCTACCGGATGCTTGGCTTTGCGATAAAGTTCAAGGACGTCAGCCAAGGGCAGGACGCGACCCCGATGTGGATTGCGCAGATGCCGGTGATGATCGGCTCCGTTATTCTGGCCATCGCGCTGACGGATAATCTGGTCACCCTTTTGTTCACCGGAAAACACCGCATTGTGCGCGATGTCACCGACGCGCACGCGGAGTAACAGACATGCAAGAAGCCTATATCATTGTTCTGTTCCTGTTCGTTTTGTTCCTGCTGTTGGGTACCGGTGTCTGGGTTGGTCTGGCGCTGATCGGGGTTGCGTTTGTGGGCATGGAGCTTTTCGCCTCGGGCCCCACGGGCGACCGGATGGCCACCACGATCTGGAGCGCGTCTTCCAGTTGGACGCTCACGGCGCTGCCGCTGTTTATCTGGATGGGTGAAATCCTGTTCAGGACCCGATTATCGCAGGACATGTTCCGCGGGTTGGCCCCGTGGATGAGCAAACTGCCCGGCGGGCTGGTGCACACCAATATTGTCGGCTGTACGGTGTTTGCCGCGGTATCAGGCTCTTCTGCTGCAACGCTGACAACGGTGGGAAAAATGTCGATCCCCGAGCTGCGGGCGCGGGAATATCCCGAAAAGATGGTGATTGGCACGCTGGCCGGGGCCGCGACGCTGGGTCTGATGATTCCGCCCTCGCTGACCCTGATCGTCTACGGGGTTACGATCAATGAAAGCATCATAAAGCTGTTTTTTGCAGGCATCATGCCGGGGTTGTTTCTGGCGGCGATGTTCATGGCCTATGTCGCGATCTATTCCAAGGTCGGGAAAGACTGGAAGCCCAAATTGGATGCGCGGATGACCCTTGGTGAAAAGCTGAAGAATTCGCGGTTCCTGATTCCTGTGATGTGCCTGATTATCGCTGTAATAGGGTCGATGTTTGCGGGTATCGCGACTGCAACAGAGGCGGCAGCGATTGGTGTGATCGGGGCGCTTGTGTTAGCGGGGCTGCAAGGGTCGCTGAATTTCAGTACCTTCAGCGAGAGCCTGATGGGGGCCACGCGCACCTCTGCGATGATTGCGCTGATCCTTGCGGGGGCGGCTTTTCTGTCGCTTGCCATGGGATTCACCGGATTGCCGCGCGGGCTGGCGGATTTGATCGCCTCTTGGGATCTCAACCGGTTCCAGTTGTTGATGGTACTGCTCGTGTTTTACATCATCCTTGGGTGTTTTCTGGACGGGATTTCATCTGTTGTTCTGACGATGGCGATTGTCGAACCGATGGTGCGCGAGGCTGGCATTGATATGATCTGGTTTGGCATCTTTATTGTTGTTGTGGTCGAGATGGCGCAGATCACGCCACCAATCGGGTTCAATCTGTTTGTTTTGCAGGGGATGACCAATCACGAAATGGGCTATATCGCCCGTGCCGCGCTGCCGATGTTCCTGATCATGGTGATAATGGTTTTTGTGCTGATCTGGTTTCCCGATCTGGCGACTTGGCTGCCTGACAATATCCGGCAATCGCCGGGATAGGGCGTGCTGCGGATACCATCAAGGTGCAGTTCGAACCCGTCCTGAACAGGGGCGGTGAATGCCTCAAGCGCCTTGCCGCGATCACCGGTTTGGATCACGTCGCATCTCCTTTTGGATCTAGATGTCTTTCATCAGTCGTAACGCATCGTAGATCGCCGCGTGCGTGTTGCGGGCAGAAACTGCGTCGCCAATCCGAAACAGTTGAAAGCGGCTATTGCCGTTATGGTGTACCGGTTGTTTCCGGCCGTTGATCAAGGCGTCATAATCGACCGCTCCCTTGTTGGAGGAAAGCGGTTTGAGGACAAAATAGAGACTATCCAACGGTATTGTGCCATAATTCAAAACCACTTGATCATATTCAGCCTGATAGCTGTGGTCGCTGTAATCCGTCCCGATGGTCGCCGTCAGCCGATTGCCGTTACGCTGCACATCCAGCAGGCGGCGGGTCACGGTAAAGGTCACGTCCTTGTTCTGAAGGCTGCGCATGTAAGGGACAAGGTTCATCCCCATCACCTCTGGCGCAAAACTCCGGTCGGGTGTCATAATCTCAACCTTGCAACCTGCGGCAGCGGCCAGTTCGGCGGCTTGAAGCGCGGGGTGATCGCCAGCCTCATCATAAATCAGGATGTGGTTTGCCGGGGCGATGTCGCCGGACAGGATATCCCATGCTGTCACCACCTCTGGCTGGTCAGATCCGGTTTCGAACAGTTCGGTGTTGGGCAGGCCGC
>JBARUV010000292.1:0-8353 GCA_049645905.1 Sulfitobacter sp. | reverse complement strand
CCAGTCGTTCAGCAGGACATAGCCAAAGATCATCTCATCTGCTTCGCCAACGCTTACAGGCGTGCCCATGTCGGTCGATGTGCCAACGATCGCACCCATCTCGAGTTCGATATCCAGACGTTTGCAGGGACCAAAGGAGGGCATGTCCGCATCCGGCGCTTTCAACTGCCCGTTGGGCCGGTGGATAGCCGTGCCTGAAACCACCACGGTTGAGGCGCGACCGTTATATCCGATGGGAATGTGCAGCCAGTTTGGCGGCAGGGCGTTTTCAGCACCCCGGAACATCGTGCCGACGTTGGTCGCATGATGGCGGCCCGCGTAAAAGTCGGTGTATTCCGAGACAACCATCGGAAGATGCAGACTTGCCTCCGACATCGGCACCAGATGGGGCGCGACTGTGGCCTGATCCGCGGCATCTGTGGTCAGCAATTGGATCAGGCGTGTACGCAGGGCCTCCCACGCATCTGGGCCAAGCTCCATAACGTCATTCCAATATGGAACGTCAAAAACCGGTTCGTCCGACAGTTCGATGATCCCCGCTTCTTCCAGTGCTGCCATGTCCAGGATCTGGTCACCGATTGCGACACCGCAGCGCGGCTCAAGGCTATTGGTCGAAAAAACGCCGTACGGCAGATTATTCAGAGGGAAATCGGTGTCAGCACTATTCGCGCTTTCCACCCAAGAGGTCATTAGTGTCATTTCTTATCCTAGATCGGGGGTGGGCCAGAGCCCCACCTTACGGAGGGTGCGGATGTTCCGCACCGCAATTTTGTTGAGCATTAGGCCGTGCCGTCGCCATCGCCACCTTTGCTGCGGTGAATGTCGTCGGAGCCGGGTTTGCGGTTTCTGGAGTCCTTGCGCGGCCGGCGCGGCCGGTAGATGATCCCGCCAACCAGAACCAAGAGGCCAATCACTGCGATGACAATGGCTGCTCCGGTGCTCATTTTTGGCCCGCTGTGCCATCGAATTTTTTCTCAAGGCTTTCCCAGCAGTCGATGTAATCGTCCTGCAACGGCGCTTCGTTGGCAGCGAACTCCGTCAGGTGTTGTGGAAAGCGGGTCTCGAACATGAAGGACATTGTATTGTCCAGTTTGTCGGCTTTCAATTCCGCGTTGGACGCGCCTTCAAAGGCGTTTTTGTCCGGCCCGTGCGGCAGCATCATGTTGTGCAGCGACATGCCACCGGGGATAAAGCCTTTGGGTTTGGCGTCATACTGCCCATAGATGTTGCCCATCAGTTCGGACATGACATTCTTGTGGTACCACGGCGGGCGGAAGGTATTTTCGGCCACCATCCAGCGTTCGCGGAACAGGACAAAGTCGATGTTGGCGGTGCCTTCGTGCCCACTGGGGGCTGTCAGGACGGTGAAAATGCTCGGGTCAGGGTGATCAAACAGTACCGCGCCCACAGGACAATAGGTGCGCAGATCGTACTTTACAGGTGCATAGTTGCCGTGCCATGCGACCACGTCCAGAGGCGACTGGCCTATTTTTGTCTCATGAAACTGCCCGCACCATTTGATGGTGAGAGTCGAGGGCACCTCGCGGTCCTCAAAAGCGGCCACGGGGGTTTTGAAATCACGTCGGTTTGCCATGCAGTTGGCGCCGATCGGCCCACGCCCCGGCAGTTCGAATTTCTGGCCGTAGTTTTCACAGACAAAGCCGCGCGCCGGGCCGTCGATCACTTCGACGCGGTACACCAAACCACGGGGCAGGATCGCGATTTCTTTGGGTTCCAGATCAATTACACCCAATTCGGTGCAGAACCGCAAACGGCCTTCCTGTGGCACCACCAGAAGTTCGCTGTCGGCCGAATAGAAATAGCTGTCCACCATGCTTTCGGTCACGAGGTATATATGGCTGGCCATGCCGACCTGCGTGTTCACATCTCCCGCGCTCGTCATCGTGCGCATGCCTGTCAGCCACGTCAGTTCTTCTTCGGAATGGGGCACCGGATCCCAGCGGTACTGGCCCAAGCTCGTCACATCCTCGGGGATATGTGGCGCCGATTTCCAATAGGGCAAAGCGATCTTTTCATAGCGGTGCGAGTGTTTGACCGAGGGGCGGATGCGATAGCACCAGGTGCGTTCGTTCTGGTGGCTGGGCGCCGTAAACGCAGTGCCGCTCAACTGCTCGCCATAAAGGCCGTAATTCACCTTCTGCGGTGAGTTCATGCCTTGGGGTAGCGCGCCGGGCAACGCCTCGGTTTCAAAGTCATTGCCGAAACCGGGCATATAGCCCTCATGAGTGCCCATTGGCGTGGCGGCAGAGGTCAGATCGCTTGGCTTTGTTTGACGGTTCATGGTTGCCCCCCTCGTGTCGATCCGAAACGGACCGCTTGCAAAATCTGTTGCGTTTGTAATAGTTGTTTTTGTAACTAACAAGGGTCGCTCATGGAAACCGATGATTTTGCGCTGGAATCGTTCTTGCCATATTTGCTCAATCAGGCGGCAGAAGCCAGTTCGCTGACCTTTGAAAAAGTGTACAAGGCAAAGTACGGCATGCTGCGTACGGAATGGCGGGTGTTGTTTCATCTGGGGTTGTACGGGCAGTTGACGGCCAGCGAGATCGGCGCGCGCGCCAAGATGCACAAAACCAAGATCAGCCGTGCAGTGCATCGCCTGACAGAACGGCGGATGGTCACGCGCGACCGCGACACAGGTGACCGGCGATTGGAACATCTGACGCTGACGAAACAGGGAAGGGCAGCTTATGATCATCTGCGTGAAACTGCACAGCGCTACGAGGCAACACTGGTTGAAGATCTGAGCGACGAAGAAGTGCGAGTGCTCCGTAAAGCATTGATCAAGTTGGGAGAGGATCGTGCAAAGCGCTTTACTTGAGAAACGAAAGGGTCAACCGTCCTGACATGAGTGATCAAGTAAAAGGCCTGCTGATAACGTTATTTGGCGTTTTGTTTGTGGTGCCGGATTCCCTCTTTGTCCGGCTGATTGATGCCGACGCGCTGACAATCGCATTTTGGCGCGTGACGGCGGTGGGGGCGTTGATAGGCGTGGTGCTGTTCGCGCGTGAGGGGGTGGCTCCCTTTCGTGCCTTTGTACAGACGGGTGCTTCCGGTCTGATTTATGTGGTCGGACTTGGCGGTAGTGGCGTGCTGTTCGTGATAGCTGTCAGCCTGACATCGGTTGCCAATGTGGTCTTCATTATCGCTTCGCTGCCAGTGTTCGCAGTGGTTTTCAGCCGGATTTTTTTGCTTGAGCCGATCAGCCCGCGCTTGTTTCTGACCATTGCGGCCGTATTTCCGGGGCTTGCCGTGATCGCCTATGGCTCTGGCGAAACTCAGGGCGCATCGCTCGCGGGTGACTTGCTTGCGCTTTGCGTGTCGGCCCTATTTGCCAGTGCTTTGACGGCGGCGCGACGGGTGCGGGCCACGTCGATGGTGCCGGGGGTCGCGATTGGCTATGTCCTTGGCGGTCTGGCGATATTGCCTTGGGCCGCTCCCTTTTCGATTGATCCCTCGCAGTTTCTTTTGGTTGCGCTGCATGTGGCGACCATCGCCATCAGTTCGGTTCTGCTGGCGTTGGGGCCGCGATACATTACCAGCGCCGAGGTTGGCTTGCTGGTTCTTCTGGAATCCGTCTTGGCACCATTATTGGCGTGGTATGTGATTGCAGAGAACCCCGGCGGCTATGCCTTGATTGGCGGAGGAATTGTGATTGGGGCGCTACTGGTGTCGAATGTGTGGGTGTTGATCCGCGACCGGCATCGGCGCTAACTGCGTTCCAACAACCGCGTTGCATGATCCACACTGATGTCGCCGGATGCGGCGAGTTGCGTGGCTATCGCATCTACATGTGCACCCTTGGCCCCTGCCGCAATGGCAATGTTGCGCGCATGAAGCGCCATGTGGCCGCGCTGGATTCCTTCGGTTGATAACGCACGCAGGGCGGCCATATTCTGTGCCAGACCCACTGCAGCAATGACTTCGGCCAGTTCAGTGGCCGAGGCAACGTTGAGCAATCTAAGTGCCGCCTGCGCTGCCGGATGAGTCTTGGTTGCGCCGCCAACAAGCCCCAGCGCCATGGGCATTTCCAGCGTGCCGAGAAGCATGCCATCACTGTCAAGTTCCCACCGCGTTAGCGATGTGTAACGCCCGTTGCGCGCAGCATAGGCATGCGCGCCTGCCTCAACCGCCCGCCAGTCATTTCCTGTTGCTAGCACGACGGGGTCGATGCCGTTCATGATGCCCTTGTTGTGGGTTGCGGCGCGGTAGGGGTCGATCATCGCGAGCGCACAGGCCTCGACGATGCCGATGGCAACATCCGGACCCTTCAGCATAGAGGTGTCCAGAGTCACGGGATCAATCCGGACCTGCGCAGTGACCAGCCTTTTGTCGGCGAGATTGGACAGAATGCGCAGGCGCACTTCACCGCGTGCAAGTTCGGCGACGCGAGGTGCCACTGTTTCAGCCATCGTGTTGACGGTGTTGGCGCCCATCGCATCGCGCACATCGACCAGCAGATGCAGTACGACCATGGGACCGACAGGCGTGTCGGGAAAACTGTGGACTTCGATGTCTTTGCATCCGCCTCCCAGCCCGATCAGCACCTTGTCTTTGGCATTGGCCAGCGTGATCAGCTCATCCCGTGCAGCGTTGAGATTCTCAATGGCGCTCTCCACGTCGGCAGGCCGAAGCACCTGAATTTGCGCCCGCATGATCGGTGCAGTGGCTGAGGTCCTGAACCCCTCGTTCTCCCGCACAATCCGCGCCATATATGAGGCCGCAGCGACAACCGAAGGTTCCTCGACCGCCATCGGGATCAAGTAGTCTTTGCCATTCACGGTGAAATTGGTCGCGACACCGAGCGGGAGCTCGAATTTCCCAATGACGTTTTCGATCATGCCATTGGCGGTCTCAAGCGACAGTTGGTCCGCCCCTGCGAGCGTGTCGAGATCGTCTTGGCTTAGTCCGGCGGCAGCACCGATTGCGGCCCGCCGCACGTCCGGATCCATATTGCGAAACTGCGGGATGCGCGAGTCCAGTGGCGGATTTGCCATCAGGTCACCTCTTGGCCTTAAAAATCGGCGGTTACATCGGGGAGCACGAGCGCCTTTATCAGGTCGCGAAGCTCTTGGCGGGCGGCGACGTTTGAAATGTTCAACTGTTTGACGCCAATGTCCTTGAGATCCAGCAGGGTCAGGCCGCGCGGGAACAATTCACGAAAGATCACCCGCTCGTTAAAGCCAGGCGCAATGCGAAAGCCGATGCGCTTGGAGAGCAACTTGATCGCGTTCTCCATCTTTTCCTTGTTGACCATGCGTTGGGCACCAAGACGGTTGCGGACCACAACCCAGTCGATCGGGGCCAAGCCAGCCTGCGCGCGCAACTGCCGCGCGTTCCAGACCATTTCGGAGTAAACCGAAGGACCAGTGATTTTCTCGGCGTTGGAGTCTGTATGCGCCAGCAGATCAAAGTCGATGAAGCTGTCGTTGAGTGGTGTGACCAATGTATCGGCCAGAGAATGGGCGACCTGACTTAGCCGGGTATGCGATCCGGGGCAGTCGATCAAAATAAAATCATTGCCGGTCTCCATGCCTGCAACAGCAGCACTCAAGCGGTGATCATAAACGTTTTCGCCGGGCCGCAGGGCATCTGCTTTGACCTCCGGCAGTTCGGTGAGCGTGGGGCTGGGCAGATCAAGGCCCGCCTTCTTCATGAACGCTTTGCGATTGTCGATGTAACGCCCGAACGTGCGCTGGCGCAGGTCAAGATCCAGCCCGCTGACCTTGTGACCCATGCGCGCAAGTGCTGTCGCCAGATGCATTGACACGGTTGATTTGCCCGCGCCGCCCTTTTCGTTCCCGACGACAATAATATGCGCCATGCCACTCGTCCCTCTATTCCGCCCGCATTTTATGCAGGATGTTGTTGGGCGCTACTATATGTGGGGTTAGGACAATTGGGAAGGGCGTGCCTTAGCTATAATCGCGGATGACGAAATGCTTTTTTGTGGTTTCAATCACATTCCAGAACCCTCTGAAGCCGTTGGGGATCAAAAACGCATCCCCGGTCCGAAAGTCCTGCACGTCACCAGTGTTGGAGATCAATTGGCAATGGCCAGAAATGATATAGCAAAATTCATCGCGGTCGCTAAAGGCATGCCATTTGCCCGGCGTGCTGGTCCATGTGCCGGCCAGCAAGCCATTGTCGAAATGCAGGGTGGTTTGGTGTCGGGGATCGCCCTCGACCACCCGGTCGGGCAGATCGGCCAGACGGCGGGCTGACGTCTGGCCTTCATTGGTCGCGAAATTGATCACGGATGTGGCCATCAGAGGATCTCGTCCTTCAGGTAATAGTAGGGGTACATCATGCGTTGGCCCAGCCGGCGAAAGGGTGTCAGGATGCCGTGGCTGGGCAGCGGCGAATTAAAGATAGGCAGATCCACTTCGATCTTCTTGCCCGCTACGATATGTGCCAGACGTTTGCCCGCCTGTGCAGAATACATAACGCCGTTGCCGCCATAACCCATTGCATAATAGACAGTGCGGTCCGGGTCCGGTTGGAAAACGCGCGGCATCATGTCGTGGCTGACGTCAACCCAGCCCCACCATGAATAATCAAGGTCGATGTCGGTCAGTGCGGGGAACTTGCGGTGCAGACCCTTGCGCAGCAGTGCGAGATGTTTGGGGTTCTCCGCGTCCTTTCCTGTGATTGCGCTCCGGCTGCCGATCTGCACGCGATTATCGGGCAGAAAACGGTAGTAGTGGCGCAACGTGCGCGTGTCCGTAAGCGGCGAGCAGGTCTTGAAGCCGCATGCCGCAATTTCATCGGCGTCCAGCGGGCGGGTCACGATCGAATTTGACAGGATAGGCATTAACCGGTGTTTGGTGCGGTAATTGAGGCCCGCAGGGGTATAGCCTGCCGTCGCCAGCGCCACGGCACGTGCGCGCACGGTGCCGCCCGGAGTTGTCAGATGATGCACGCCGTCAACGACTTTCCAGCCCATCACCGGGCTGGCAGTATGGATCGTCGCACCCAGTTTTCGCGCCAGGCGCACATAGCTGAACGCCAGTTTTGCCGCATGGATCGAGGTTCCGTCAGGTTCCCACATCGCGCCTGTCGCTTCCATGTCGATCGCGCATTGTTCGTGCACTTCACCCTTGCTCAACATCCTGGCGCCATAGCCGAACGTGTCATTCAATAATGCGCATTCTTTTTCGAGGTTGGGCAGTACCTTGGCACGATGGGCAAGGTAATAATGCCCGCCGGTCTGGGGGTCACAATCAATGTCGTCAGACCCGATCAGATCGTTGAACAGCTCAAATGCCTCGACGACTTCGCCGTGCATCTTTTTGGCGACGTCAACACCCCAGCGCTGAATCCACTGTGACCGCTTGAGGCGACCAGAGGAAATTTGCGCCTGACCGCCATTACGGGTGGAGCAGCCCCAGGCAACCGTATTGGCCTCAAGCACTGTTGCTTTGATCCCGTGATCCCGCGCCAGATGGATCGCCGTGGACAGGCCTGTATAACCTGATCCAATCACCACCACATCTACATCCATGTCACCTGAAACCGGGCCATCATCCTCGGGCGGGGCGCCTGCGGTGCCGATCCAGTAGGTCGGCGCGTGGTCGCGGTTATGGCCGGGGCCTGCATCAACCAACGGGTCATATTTCGGATCGTAACTGGCACGCGGCCAGTGGCGGGGGCGGTGTTTGTCTGGCATGTCCTGATCCTTTGTCGCTGGAAAGCTGAGGGCAGAAGGCGGTGCGTGCGTTCGTCTGTTTTCAGGCGTTGAAAGGCGGGCGGGATTTGCGCAGGGCCTGCTTCACGATGATTTTGCCGTCCCGCAGGGTAAACAGATCAGCCCCCTGCGCTTCAACGCGCATGCCGTCTGCGTCCGTACCGGAGAAAGTCCACTCGGACACAGCACGGTCACCGGAAACAAAGTGGCTGTGATGATCCCAATGGGCATCTTTCATACCTGCCCAGACGGCAGAGAAAGCATTTGCGATAGCTTCGGCCCCTTCGATCTTTGCGCCAAAGACGTCGGGGCCGCCCACGGTGTAAAACACGCAATCATCGGAGAAATGGGTCATCACCCCATCCACGTCATGACGGTTAAAGGCATCAAATGTATCAGCGAGGTCTTGGGCAGTTAGGGTCGCGGTCATGGCAGGCTCCGGTTTTGGCGGGGGCTTTGGACGGCACGTTGCACGAAATCCAAAGGAGAAACGGGTGTGCGTGGTGGTCTGACCCGCGGGCGAAAGCCTTAAAGAAAGGGCAGATCCTTAACCTGCTTAGGGCCAATCAGGGAGAGTCGGATAGGGCCAGAGATGCATCTGAACTATATCCAGTTGGTCGCAATGGCCGCATTGCGCGAGATTGG
>JBARUV010000291.1:0-2439 GCA_049645905.1 Sulfitobacter sp. | reverse complement strand
AAATCTACGCGCGCTGGTCTGAAATGCTGATCTCGATCAGGTTGCGGTCGGGATCGCGGACATAAATCGAGGTCAACGGCCCCGTGGCGCCCGTGCGCGGCACGGGGCCTTCTTCAATCTCGACTTTGTGCCGGGACAGATGGGTTACCCATGTGGCCAGCGGTGTCTCTGTCAGAAAGCACAGGTCAGCGCTTCCCGGCGTGGGATGTGCCGCTTTGGGATCAAATTCGGAACCCTGCCGGTGCAGGTTTATTTTGCAGTTTCCATAGAACAGGGCGTGGCGAACGGACCCGTCGGGGGTCGTGAAATCGTCGCTACGCATGCCTAGGATCCATGTGTAGAACGAGATCGTCGCAGCCATGTCTGCAACGGTCAGCACAAAGTGATCCAGCCTGTGAAGTTTCGGCGCAGGGGATTGCGGCATGGTCGACCCTTCAGTTAGATGTTTCACCTATGAAATCTGACGCGCCCCTTTCCCTAAGTCAAAGCGATATCATGGACCCCGCACGCGCCCGTGCGCTGCAGATCGCCTTGGGACAGGAGGCGGACATTCAGGCAGGCCGCGCGCTGCCGCCGTTCTTTCACCAGCTCTATTTCTGGGAGCCGCATCCCCCGGATGCACTGGGTCGTGATGGCCACCCGAAGGTTGGCGGCCTGATCCCGGACATGGGCCTGCCGCGGCGCATGTGGGCGGGCGGGCGTTTGCAATTTCACATGCCCCTGCGGGCAGGTCTGTTGGCCACGAAAACGACTGTTTGCGAAAGCCATACCCGCAAGGAAGGGCGAAGCGGTCCGTTAGGGTTTGTCACCCTGCGCCACGAGATTTCACAGAATGGGGTGCTTTGCGTCACGGAATGGCAGGATCTGGTATATCGACAGCATCACGATGCAGCCGCGGCCAAGCCCGCCCCGCCGCGAGCACCGGAAGGGGCCGTGACAAGTGATGTTGTCTCATTTGATTCAACTCTGTTGTTTCGCTATTCTGCGCTGACGTTCAACGGTCATCGCATCCACTATGACATCATCCATGCCCGCGAGACGGAAGGTTATGATGGTCTGGTCGTTCACGGCCCCCTTCTTGCGCAATTGCTAATGCTCAAAGCGCAGGCCGAGTTGGGTCCGCTCAGTTCCTTTTCCTTCCGTGCAACTTCGCCGTTGATGCATTTCGAAGCGGCCACATTGTGCCGCGCAGGTCGCACATTATGGATTGCAGGGCCGGACGGGCGGCAATGCATGACGGCACAAGCCTAAAGACTGTCCTCAACCCGAAATCCGTCGGGTATTGCGTCGCGCCCTTCCAGCAACAGGTCGGCCATGACCTCCGCTATCTTTGGGGCCATGCCGAACCCGATTTTGAAACCGCCGTTGGCGATGAAATGCCCGGAGCGGTCCGGCCATGCGCCCAACATCGGTGCTCGGCTGCGCGATCTTGGCCGCACTCCGGCCCAGCGATGAATGACGCGTGCAGCTTTTAATGCAGGCACGCAAGCGCGGGCCGCTTCAATCACGATGTCCAGTTGCGCATCCGTCGACGTCGCATTGCGAAACAGGCGTTCTGACGTGGAACCGATCGCGGTGGTGCCATCCAGATGCGGGATGATGTGGACCCCGCCCGCGAACAGTTGCGGTAAACCTTTGGCGTCATACTCCAAAAGAGCCGCTTGACCCTTCACTCCGCTGCCGATCTGGCGATGATGCCGCGCGTTCAGCTTTTCCAACCCTGCAACGCCGGTGGCCCAGACAACCCGCCCCTGATCGGGCGCGTCCTGATGGACATGAACGCCTTTTGACTCTAGCGCGGCGACCAATGCAGCGCAGGCTTGGCGGGGGTGCACCAACGCGCTGAGCGTGTCCCGGATCAACCAACCTGACGGGCTTTGGGGCGTCCAAGCTGTCTGCGGCGCAGCAATTACGGACCAGTCTGCCTTGTCCTGCCAAAGCTGGGCGGCGGTTTTCGCGCGCTGATGTGCGAGCGTCAGCGAGTGATCGTCCGCCACAGGTTGCAGCCGACCCGTGCGGGCATATCCGGCACTTTGCCCCCCTGACGCCTCGACATGCGCCCAAAAGCCCGGTGCCATCAGCAGGCTTTCCAGTTGAAACGCTTTCTTGGCATTCCAGTTTTCCGGCACATGCGGCGCCAATGCGCCCACTACACCACCGCTACTGCCAAATGCGGGGCCATTGGGGTCAACAACCTGAACCCGCGCGCCGCGTTGCGCACAGATCCATGCAATTGACAGCCCGAAAATGCCCGCCCCGCGCACGGTGATGTCCGCCATTGCCAAGGGGGCCTCCTTGCCGCATGTCTTGGGTTTCGGGGTGCAGCATAGGGGATCCAGCGGTGGGCAACCAGACAGATCAGATCACTTGGCGTGACGGTGATATTCCGGTGTCGTCGCGCTTTGATGATCCGTTCTTTTCGCTGGAAAACGGGGTGGC
>JBARUV010000290.1:0-2408 GCA_049645905.1 Sulfitobacter sp. | reverse complement strand
GCCATCCTGATTGATTTCCGAGACAAATTTCTGCAGATCCCCACGGGTGACCCGACCGAGATTGTCATGGGTCAGTCCTTTGCTGAAAACGGAATGGGCGGCGACTATTTGCGCACCATCCCCCTTGATCGCTTGATCGACCTCGCCGTTATTCTTTTGAGTGACTATCGGAATACGGCCATGTGCAAGCGTGTTGGCTGCCTCGCGGACCTGATGCGCAAGGTCTTTGCGGATTTTGGTATTCGGGATCGGATTCAATGAATTGGCCATTCTGACCTCCTAAAAGATAAATCGGGTCTGATTTGGTCAGTATTCAACGTGCTCTGTGATTGATCTGTGAATCGGCAAATGTGTTGCGCGCAAAGAAGTCGCCAGAGATGCAAAACTCTGATTATTCTGTGGGTGTTGCCCGGTTGGGGAATATCTAAGAGCCAATTAAATGCGCTGCGAGATTGGAATTCACATTTGAAAAATGCTGCAATCCCCATGGCCAATGTGCAGGGTAACTGGCGTTTTGTACCCACCGCGCCGGGCCTGAAAGTATATCAGGCGCTTGGCGCAAACGGCCAGACGGCCAGCGGCGCGGGCGACACACGCAGTAGCGCCTATCTGCGCTGCAAGGGTGAACTGGCGGAAATCGAAGCCTTGAACGTATCCACCGTTTCCGTGCGGCAAGCGGATGTCTGGACCGGGGTCGCATCGGGACCAAGCGCGGATGAAACCCGCGCGCGCGCCGCGCTCGAAGCAATTGAGCGGATGGCCGTGGATTTGTGGTGGCACGGTGTTCTGACCGCACGCGAGATGACGGCTAACCCCTTTGTGGCAACGACGGAGGCGATGCTGCGGCTGGGGCAGACCACGCGTGACACGGTCGTATACCTGATAGATCCGTTTGCCATTGCCCCGGTCGCGGTTGCCTTAAGCATGGATGCGCGCGGCGCAAACCTGATTCCCGGGTACGGTGCCGGTTGGTGCCATGAGGAAGCCAAGGGAAAAGCGCTAAGAGAGATGGCGATGATGGAATTGAACCTTTTCGATGCGCGACCCGCGCAACGTAAACGTATCCGCTGGATCAGGCAAAAAATAAGCTTGCTCCACCCCGATCATTGTTCTGCCCTGTATGGGGATCCGCCCAACAGCGCGCTTGGTTCGGATGGCTTTGACCAGCGGGTGAATGCGGCAGGATTCGCGCTTTCGTTCAGGGATATTTCCGTGCGGGCAGATCACCAGGTCTGGATTGCCCGCCTTGCACCAACTGGGTGCGATCATCGCCCGGTGCCGCGCCATTGTTTACCGATATTGTGAGATCGTCCAGAATGAAAAACTGAATCACACTCAATTCACACTCCATGAAATAGGGTCAGGGTCGAGAAGATCATTCCTGGAAAGGGCGACAATGCAAGACTACAGGGACAGCACAGAATTTCAGGGCGGTTTGCGTCAACCTTTGATCACGATCAAAAGTCTGGAAGAAGGTAATCCCGTTACCACCGACACCATATTGCCGGAAACGAATTTGGCCGACGCGAAATGGCGCAGCTATTGCCTGTCGAAAGACGCCGTTTCTGACGGATACCGCTATTTGGCGTCTGGTTATACCTATCTTTCCCAATTGCTGGGGCATGATCTGGGCAACAGCGTGCGCGCCGACGATATCCCTTACGAGCTGAAACCGGGGGACAAGCCGTCCAAGGATGTCCTCTACGGCTTTTACAATCTGTTCGAGGCGCCTTGCAGCCTGGAGACGATCTATGGCCGGGGTCCGGCGGCATTGCCGCATTTATATGAGACGCGCACGCTGCGGTTCCGCATTCGCCCGGATCAAACTCTGTCCGAAAAGATCAGTTTGCCGAGCGATCCCTCCGCGTTTCCGGACGGGTCCACGCCAATGCGGTTGCTGGCCGACATCCGAAACCGCGACACACCCATGTTGCATGAACTGGCGGTCATCTGGATGCAATTCCACAACATTGTCTTCAACGAATTGGTTGCCGAAGTTTTACCGGACAAGGACCCGGCAGAATACGGGAGCCTGAACCGATCGTTCCTGTTCGAGAATTTCGTACGGACACGTTCTATCCTGATCGGGGTCTGGCACCGGATTCTCAAGGACGATTTGTTAGAGCAGCTGTGTCATCCTGCAGTCTATGCCATGCCGGATGATGATATCGAAAAGCTGGCTCCGCTTTCAGTTGTCAACGTTCTGCATGGATTGATGCGGGCATTTCATGTCATGCCTTTGGACGCATATCACATGCGTGATACCGATCCGATCGACCTCTCAAGCCTGCGCAGACAGTCGAATGAGGACGATTGGGACATCGATTGGACAAACTTCTTTGGTCCCGATGCCACAAACCTAACCCGGATTTGCGCCAGCTATGCGACGCAGTTCTCGGGACGGGGCC
>JBARUV010000289.1:0-7058 GCA_049645905.1 Sulfitobacter sp. | reverse complement strand
GCGGTGCCGTGGCTGTGCCCGATCCACGCGTAGCTGCGTGCGCCTGTATCCGGCCAGCTTTGTACGCTGGGCAGAAACGCACGGGTGACGGGATAAACTGCTATCTCGGAATCAACGTCATCCGCAGTAGCAAGAATTTCTTTTTCAATAGCAGCGCCCCGGGGCAGGGACGAACAAGCGGTAAGAGTCACACTCAACAAGACCCAAACAGCATGTTTGAAGTGGAAACCCATAATTTACCGCCCGCTATTGCGTGTCATTGATCTTTCGAAGGTCTGGCATGGAGCGGTCTACAGAGTGTGCCCAAAGGCGGCAGAGCGATCACAAAAATTCCGACCCCCGTTGGAATTATCTTCCGCGCAAGATACTTGCTGAGCGCATGGCGTCAACGACTACAAAAGCTACAGGCGAAATTAGACCTGCACTGGTCTTGGGTGGTTCAGGCCACCTCGGGGCGATGCTGGCGGCATTCTGGCCGCGCGACGCTGCTTTGCGGCTTCATAGCACTAAACCGAACCCGGGATTTATGGTGTTTGATCTGACACTTGATCCGGCCAAGGCCGTTGCAGCGATGACCGGGGCAGGTGCGGTTATTTGCCTCTCAGGTGTTATACCTGCGCGCGTCGCGCAGAGCGCAGATGTGTTTTCGCGCAACACTGATCTGGCACTTTGCGCGATTGAGTCGGCCCATCTTGCCGGGGCAGGCCGGGTGTTTGTCGCATCCTCTGCCGCTGTATATGGTGGGGCGCGGGGCATATTGGACGAAACGACCGCATGTTTGCCCGTTTCAGAATACGGTGCCGCGAAACTTGCGATGGAAGAGGCCGCGCTTGCCAGGGCCGCAGAGCTCGGCCACCCCGTGACAATGTTGAGGATAGGCAATGTTGCCGGTGCGGATGCCATTCTGGGAGGGTGGTATGACGGCATGAAGATTGACCAATTCGCAGACGGAACCACACCAAGGCGCAGCTATATCGGCCCAAAAACACTTGCGCAGGTAATTCACGCGTTGAGTATTCAGGATGATCTGCCCGAGGTGCTGAATATTGCCGCGCCGGGTGCGATCGAGATGGGTAAACTGTTGGATGCAGCCGGACTGCCATGGCTTGCGCGCACCCCTGACAAAGGTGTGATCCCGCAGGTTGCACTTTCCACAAAACGGTTGGAGAGCCTTGTCCCGTTCGCGCAAGAGAGGGAGTCACCTGAAATCATGGTGGGCGAATGGCGCGAATTTCAAGCACGCAAAACGAAAGCCCTGCAATGACGCTACGCAAACGCATTTTCGATTTGTTTTTTGCCAGTTTGCTTGTGGTCATTCTTGGCCCTGTTCTGGTTGTGCTGCTGGTTTATCTGTTGATTAAGCAGGGGCGGCCGCTTTTTTACGTGGCGGAACGAATGAAAGGACCGAACAAGCCTTTCAATCTGTGGAAACTACGTACGATGACAGTCGTGAACGAGGATCAGGGCGTCAGCGGCGGGAACAAGGCGTCGCGGGTCACACCCACCGGTGCCTGGCTGCGCCGAAAGCGACTGGATGAATTTCCGCAGCTTTGGAATATTCTGAAGGGTGATCTGAGCTTTGTCGGCCCCCGCCCGCCATTGAGGGAATACGTGGAGCGGTTTCCTGATATCTATGGCAAGGTGCTGAAATCACGGCCCGGCGTCACAGGATTGGCAACGATCCGGTTTCACAAGCATGAGGATCGTTTGCTTTCACGCTGTCACACGCCGGAGCAGACCGATGACATCTATTGCCGTATCTGCGTGCCCCGAAAAGCACGGCTCGATTTGATCTATCAGCAGAATCAAAGCACCTGCTACGACTTTGATCTGGTCTTTCAAACGATCGGAAACCTGTTTCGCCGCAGAAACTAGCAAGAAACCGCCTAAGAATACGACATTAAAGTCCAATAATTCAGCGGTTTTGGCGAACCGGAGAAATCCGCGGGCACTAATGAGTTTCAAAAGATGCCAAATTGTGCCAAATCACCAATGCTGGTTCAACAAAGGCTTCGTTATTTATTGTGTTGATCAGAGCGTGATTAGCTTCCGCTGTTGAGAGCATTGAAAGTAGATAGTCAAAGGTTTGCCCACGGTGCTTAGCTTTATCAAGTCACTGAACAATCGCGAGAAAAGCTGGGTCATGCTGATGCTCGACTCTTGTCTGCTGATTGCAGCAATGATGTTCGCGCTTAGTGCTTTGGGATTGCCGGGGGGCATCGCCGCCAACTTTATTCGGTATTTGCCTGTTCTTCCCTATGTATTGCTGGCCAGTATCGGCCTTTCAATTTGGCTAGGTGTCTGTTCGATCAGGCTCAAGGCCTACGAGACTGCTGCATTAGGCGTCACAGCCATTCTTGCAACGTTTCTGGTTATCGTTTCGACGATCGTTTCCAATGTGGCTGGCCTTGGCTTGCCGCTTGGTGTCCATCTGGTTTTCGGTGTCGCATTCTTTGGTTCTGTGGTCATTAGCCGTGCAGTATTGTTGCAGATGGTTCTGGCCATTTATCGACGGTCCGCGCCGCGCTGCCGGGTGTTGATCTATGGCGCGGGTTCCACCGGGACCCAGCTTGTCGCGGCGCTGCGCGGGCATGAAAACATCGAGGCTGTCGCCTTTGTGGATGATAATACTGCTATTCAGGGTCTGTATGTGTCGCATTTGCCGGTCTACGCCCCGCTGCGGATTGCCGAGGTGGTTAAAGACCGCAAAATTGATCGGGTTATTCTTGCCGTACCGTCGCTGAGTGCGCCCAAAAAAGCGCAGGTCGCCCGTCGTCTGGAAAAGATGGGGCTCGAAGTGCAGGCAGTTCCATCGTTTGCGCAGTTGATTGGTGAAGAGGCGCTGATCGACAAGCTTAAGCCGGTATCACCACACAGCTTTCTCAACCGTGATGAGGTGGATAAACACTCCGCCGAGGCATCTGAATGTTACACGGGTAAGGTTTTGATGGTGTCCGGCGCAGGTGGCTCCATCGGATCAGAACTTTGTCGTCAGGCGCTGATAAGCCGTCCGAAAAAGATCGTGCTTTTTGAACTGAGTGAGCTGGCGCTTTATAACATCGATATGGAACTGACCCAGATGACCGAGGGGACCGGCATCGAGGTCGTTCCGATCCTCGGTACGATTACAGATTCCCGTCAGGTCCGCAAAGTGCTGGTTGAGCATGACGTTAACATCATTCTGCATGCGGCTGCGTATAAACATGTGCCGCTGGTTGAAGCGAACCCGTTGGCGGGTCTGGTCAACAATGTTTTTGGCACCCAGACATTGGCCGAGCAGTCGGCCAAGGCGGGCGTTGAGCGTTTCATTCTGATCTCATCTGACAAGGCTGTGCGGCCTGCCAACATTATGGGCGCCTCCAAGCGGTTGGCCGAACTGGTCATTCAGGACATGGCGCGCAACCGTGGAAGAGCGTCCAAAACAGTTTTCTCGATGGTACGGTTTGGCAATGTTCTTGGCTCTTCCGGATCGGTGGTTCCGCTTTTTCAGGAGCAGCTTAGCCGCGGTGGCCCGTTGACGGTTACAGACCCCAAAGTCGCGCGCTATTTCATGACGGTGCAGGAGGCGGTCAAACTTGTGTTGCAGGCTGGAGCGATGGCACAGGGGGGTGAGGTATTTGTACTTGATATGGGCAAACCCGTGCCAATCCTGAAGCTGGCGCGACAGGTCATCGAGAGCGCAGGGTATTCCGTCAAGGACGACGACACACCGGATGGTGAGATCGAAATTCAGTTCACCGGTTTACGTCCCGGCGAAAAAATGACCGAAGAACTGACACTGACCGGCGATCTGATCGGCACCCGCCACCCCAAGATTTTCTCAACCCAGGAAACCGGCCTGTCGGAACTCGAGGTCGCCTCTGCCTTGCGCCGCCTGCGCGAAGCTTTTGTGGCCAGCAACGAAGACATGGCGCGCGAAGTCGTGGCCAATTGGGTTGAAGGCTACGAGAAGATTGATCGAGCCCGCAAGACTTCTTGACCCAGAAATTGGTGATCGTTTAAAGATCGTGACCTTTGGCTCGCTGCAGTCCGGCAATTACCGAGCGGCGCTTGAGGCGATGTGCGCGCGGGTTGCTTCAAACTGATTTTGCGAAAGCACTCGGTCTAAAACACGTTGGCATTGCTAAAGGGTTTTCATGACGGCTCATTCATGGTCTTTCTGAAGCAGGCGGGTGATGGGAACCAGTTTGACTCAGATGAAAAAAACATTGCTGTCCTTTGGCCACGGTTTCAGCGCACGTGCGCTCGCCGCTCGGCTGATCCCCCAGGGCTGGCACATTATTGGCACCACCCGCAGCGCTGAAAAATGCGCGGCCATCGCGGCGACGGGCGTTGAGCCTATTGTCTGGCCGGGAACCGATGTTTCCGCGCTTTTGACCGAAATACCGCATCTGCTGGTTTCCGCCGGGCCGGGACCCCAGGGCGATCCGGTTCTGGATTTGCTGCGCGATGATATTGCCCGCGCAGCATCAAGCTTGCGGTGGGTCGGCTATCTGTCGACAACTGGCGTTTATGGTGACCATCAAGGTGGCTGGGTCGATGAAACCACGCCCCTGACGCCCGCAACAAAACGAGGAAAGGCCCGCGTTGAAGCCGAAGCGGCCTGGCAGGCGATTGAGAACCTGCCGCTGCATATCTTTCGGCTTGCCGGAATTTATGGTCCCGGTCGGGGGCCGTTTGCCAAGGTGCGCAAGGGTACCGCGCGGCGGATCATCAAGGAGGGGCAGGTGTTCAGCCGGATCCATGTTGAGGATATCGCGCTCGCGCTGGAACTGTCGATCAACGCACCCCAAAAATCTGCAATCTATAACCTATGCGATGATGATCCTGCCCCGCCACAGGATGTGATCGGGCATGCGGCTGAATTGCTGGGTATGCCCCTGCCGCCTGCGATTCCGTATGATCAGGCCGAAATGACACCAATGGCGCGCAGTTTCTATGCCGAGAGCAAAAAAGTCAGCAATCAGCATGCCAAACGGGCGCTGGGCTGGGACCCGTTGTTTCCAAACTACCGCGCCGGTTTGGCAGCGCTGCTGCGCGATGAAGAACGGTGAATTACCAACATAGGCGTGTCGTCTGATCCGCACCCTTGCCGCAATGCGGCATGACCGCCATATAGGGGGAAATGCAACAACTCCGGGTCCGCGCCACCGTGCAAAAACAACTTCAGTCCTTTCTGGAAAACCCGCGCGTCACAAACGCAATCATGGGCGTGATCGTCTTTAATGCGATCCTGTTGGGACTGGAAACATCCCAAGCCGTCATGGCGCGCGCATCGACGCTAATTCACATTCTTGATGCAGCTTGCCTGACAATTTTTGTCGCTGAACTGTTGGCCAAGATTGTCGCATACAAGGGTCGGTTTTTTCGCGACGGCTGGAACATTTTCGATTTTGTGATCGTCGGAATATCTCTGGTCCCTGCCGCGCAGGGGTTCTCCGCTTTGCGCGCCTTAAGGATACTGCGGGTGCTGCGCCTTATTTCCTCCGCCCCGCGCCTGCGCCGCGTGGTTGAAGGTTTCATCACTGCCTTGCCCGGCATGGCATCGGTGTTCCTGTTGATGGCGCTGATCTTCTACATCGGCGCCGTGATCGCGACCAAGCTTTTTGCGGGCGTGTTCCCTGAATGGTTCGGCACGCTAGGCCGTTCCGGTTATTCGCTGTTCCAGATCATGACGCTGGAAAGCTGGTCGATGGGCATCGTGCGGCCCGTGATGGAAGTCTACCCGCTGGCGTGGCTGTTTTTCATTCCGTTCATCATGGTCACCACGTTCGCCGTTGTGAACCTGTTGGTCGGTCTGATTGTGAACTCAATGCAGGATGCGCATCACGAAGAGGCGGATGCAGAAACCGGCGCCTACCGTGACGAGGTCACGGCAAAACTGGTCGTGATCGAAAAGCAGTTGGATCAGTTGATGAAAGATCGCCGGAAATAGTCCGATGCTTCCGGCGATTGTCAGGCGCGCTGCGCTCCGATACGCGCCACGCCCAGAACATCCAGCACTTTCGCCTCGATGTGTTCGGCGTTCATGCCGGCCACGGCATACATATCCGCCGGGCTGGACTGATCAATAAAGATATCAGGCAGGACCATGGAGCGGAACTTGAGTCCATTGTCAAAAACGCCCTCATCCCCCAGCAATTGCGCCACATGAGAGCCAAAACCGCCAACCGCGCCTTCCTCAATGGTGATCAGCGCCTCGTGGTTTTCAGCCAATGACAGGATCAAGTCGCGATCCAGTGGTTTGGCAAATCGCGCGTCTGCAATCGTTGGTTTGATCCCTTTCGCCGCCAGCGCCTCGGCTGCCTTCTCCACTTCGGCCAGACGTGTCCCGAACGACAACAGCGCAACCTTGGAGCCTTCCGCGATGATCCGTCCCTTGCCGATTTCGATAGGCGTGCCGCGTTCAGGCATGTTGACTCCGTTGCCTTCTCCACGGGGGAACCGGAAGGCGATAGGGCCATCATCATAAGCGGCGGCGGTGGCCACCATATGTTTCAACTCAGCCTCGTCCGCGGCGGCCATGACAACGAACCCCGGCAGGTTGGCCAGAAATCCGACGTCAAACGCGCCCGCATGGGTCGCGCCGTCAGCGCCAACCAGACCGGCGCGATCAATGGCAAAGCGCACGGGCAGGCGTTGAATGGCCACGTCATGGACAACCTGATCGTAGCCACGCTGCAAAAAGGTTGAATAGATCGCGCAAAACGGCTTCATCCCGCCCGCCGCAAGGGCGGCAGAAAAGGTCACCCCGTGTTGCTCGGCAATGCCGACATCAAAGCACCGCGAGGGGTATCGTTCTGCGAACAGGTTCAAACCCGTACCATCGGGCATCGCCGCTGTAACCGCGCAAATCTTGTCATCATTCTCCGCTTCGGTCAGCAGGCTGTCAGCAAAGACGCTGGTATAGCTGGGGGCGTTCGACGGGGCTTTTTTCTGTTCCCCCGTGATGACATTGAATTTGGAAACGCCATGACCCTTGTCGCGCGCATTTTCCGCCGGTCCATAACCCTTGCCCTTTTTGGTCAAGACATGGATCAGGATCGGCCCTGTTGCAC
>JBARUV010000288.1:0-2422 GCA_049645905.1 Sulfitobacter sp. | reverse complement strand
ACATCCATTTCTGCCGCTCCGGCATGGAGGCATCCCCCGTCGCGCAGATCCTGATCGACGAATCGCTGCTGGGCTGGAAAGAATTCGAGATGGAGGTGGTGCGCGACACCGCTGACAATGCGATCATCGTCTGCGCCATCGAAAACGTCGACCCGATGGGCGTGCACACGGGCGATTCGATTACCGTCGCCCCTGCCCTGACCCTGACCGACAAAGAATACCAGATCATGCGCAACCACTCCATCGCCGTGCTGCGCGAGATCGGCGTGGAAACCGGCGGCTCCAACGTGCAATGGGCGGTGAACCCTGTGGACGGCCGCATGGTGGTGATCGAAATGAACCCGCGCGTCTCGCGTTCTTCGGCGCTGGCGTCCAAGGCAACGGGCTTCCCGATCGCCAAGATCGCCGCGAAACTCGCCGTCGGCTATACGCTGGACGAGCTGGACAATGACATCACCGGTGTGACACCTGCCTCCTTTGAACCGACAATCGACTACGTCGTCACCAAGATCCCCAAGTTCGCCTTCGAAAAATTCCCGGGCTCCGAACCCTACCTCACCACCGCCATGAAATCCGTGGGCGAGGTGATGGCAATTGGCCGCACCATCCACGAGAGCCTGCAAAAGGCGCTGACCTCGCTGGAGCAGGGCCTCACCGGCTTTGACGAAATCGACATTCCCGGCGCGCCGGAGCAGGCGGCACTGGTCAAGGCGATCTCCAAACAGACCCCCGACCGGATGCTCACCATCGCCCAGGCCATGCGCCACGGCATGTCGGACGACGACATCCACGGCGTGACCATGTTCGACCCGTGGTTCCTTGCCCGCATCCGCGAAATCATCGAAGCCGAGGAAGACGTGCGCAAAGACGGCCTCCCCCTCACCGAAGACGGCCTGCGCGCGCTGAAAATGATGGGCTTCACCGACGCCCGCCTTGGCAAACTGACCGGCCGGACCGAAGACAACGTCCGCCGCGCCCGCCTGAACCTCGGCGTCAAAGCGGCGTTCAAACGCATCGACACCTGCGCTGCAGAGTTCGAGGCGCAAACCCCCTATATGTACTCCACCTACGAAGCCCCGATGATGGGCGACGTGGAATGCGAGGCACGCCCCTCGGACCGCAAGAAAGTCGTCATCCTCGGCGGCGGCCCCAACCGCATCGGGCAAGGCATCGAATTTGACTATTGCTGCTGCCACGCCTGCTATGCGCTGACCGACGCGGGCTATGAAACCATCATGGTCAACTGCAACCCCGAAACCGTCTCCACCGACTATGACACCTCGGACCGCCTGTATTTCGAACCGCTCACCTTCGAACACGTCATGGAAATTCTGCGGGTGGAGCAGGAAAACGGCATCCTGCATGGTGTGATTGTCCAGTTCGGCGGCCAGACCCCGCTGAAAATCGCGCAGGCCCTGCACGACGCGGGCATCCCGATCCTTGGCACCACCCCCGACATGATCGACCTGGCCGAAGACCGCGAGCGTTTCCAGCAGCTTGTCCAGAACCTCGGCCTCAAACAACCCAATAACGGCATTGCCCATTCCGACGCGGAAGCGCTTGAAATCGCTGCCGATATCGGCTTTCCACTGGTGATCCGCCCGTCCTACGTTCTGGGCGGCCGCGCGATGGAAATCGTGCGCGACCAAGCCAGCCTCGAACGCTATATCAAAGAGGCTGTCGTGGTCTCCGGTGACAGCCCCGTCTTGCTCGACAACTACCTCTCCGGTGCGGTGGAACTTGACGTGGATGCGCTCTGCGATGGTATCGACGTCCATGTCGCGGGCATCATGCAGCACATCGAAGAGGCCGGCGTGCACTCCGGTGACAGCGCCTGCTCCCTGCCGCCCTATTCCCTCAGCAAGGACATCATCGCCGAGGTCGAGGTCCAGACCCGCAAGCTGGCCCTCGCGCTCAATGTCGTGGGCCTGATGAACATCCAGTTCGCGATAAAAGACGGCGACATCTACCTGATTGAGGTCAACCCCCGCGCCTCGCGCACCGTGCCTTTTGTGGCCAAAGCGACCGACAGCGCCATCGCCTCGATTGCCGCCCGCATCATGGCCGGTGAACCGCTGTCAAACTTCCCGCTGCGCGCGCCTTATGATGCAAATGCGGCCTACGACGACGTCTTGCCACTCGGCGATCCGATGACGCTGGCCGACGCCAACATGCCGTGGTTTTCGGTCAAGGAAGCGGTGCTGCCCTTCGCCCGCTTTCCCGGTGTCGATACCCTGCTTGGCCCCGAAATGCGCTCCACCGGTGAAGTCATGGGCTGGGACCGCGACTTCCCCCGCGCGTTCCTGAAGGCACAGATGGGCGCGGGCACAATGCTGCCCCGCAGCGGCTGCGCGTTCCTGTCGATCAAGGACATGGACAAGACCCCCGACATGCTGTCAGCCGCAGAAATCCTGCTGGCCCA
>JBARUV010000287.1:0-11939 GCA_049645905.1 Sulfitobacter sp. | reverse complement strand
TGTACCCAGATGCTTGGCCATATGCGGCGACCAATCAACCGCAATTCCGGCATTGGCGGGGGCGAAGGGCGCAAGCGCAAGCCCGCGTTCCCGCAGTATCTCGACCCAGGCCCCGTTAGACCCAAGGCGCGACCAGCTGGCACCGCCCAGCGCCAGAACGGTAACATCAGGGGCAACCATTTGAGGTCCGTCAGGCGTATCAAACGCCAGTGCACCATTGTTCCAGCCTTGCCACTGCCAACGGGTGTTGAACTGGACACCAGCCTCAGTCAAGCGCAGCAGCCAAGCGCGCAACAGGGGCGAGGCTTTCATCGCTTTGGGAAACACGCGGTGTGTCGATCCGATGAATATCTCCTGTCCAAGCCCTTGCGCCCAGTCCTGCACCGCCTTTGCATCAAAACTGGCAAGAATCAGGTCCAGCGCATCCTTCGCCTCGGCAAAGCTCGCGGTGAAGGTGTCGTGCGGTTCGTCCTTGGTCAGGTTCAAACCGGATTTTCCCGCCATCAGAAACTTGCGCCCGACGGATGGCTTTGCCTCACAGACGGTCACCTGCACTCCTGCCTGTGCCAAGACCTCTGCGGCCATCAACCCGGCCGGGCCCGCGCCAATTACAACCGCGTGGCTCATGCTTCGCCCATTGGCATGCCACCTTTGATTTCGATAACGCGCTGCGGGTAGGGAATTTCAATGCCAGCATCCTTGAGCGCATTCCAGACAAGGAACAGCACATCCGAGGTGTATTTATTCGGTCCGTCATCCAGCCCGTTGACCCAGAATTCGACTGCAAAATCGATGCCGCTGTCACCAAACCCGCGCAATTCACAATCCGGTGGATAAGGTTGATCCAGCACTTCGGGATGCTTGGCAACTGCCGCCTCAATGAGCGCGGGCACTAGGTTGATATCGGTATTGTAGCTGACCGAGAACGGTGCCTCATAGCGGTTGGCCGACCCTGAGTCAGAATAGTTTACCACTCGGGTGATGATGAAATCTTCGTTCGGCACAACGATCCAGCGGCCGTCGAAGGTTTCCAGAATGACCGCGCGGGCGATCATCTTGACGATTGTGCCCGCCTCGCCGCCATCCAGTTCAACATAATCGCCAACCGTCGCCTGCCCTTCAAGAAGCAGAATAACACCCGAAATAAAGTTGGACGCGATTTTCTGCAGGCCAAAACCAAGTCCCACGCCAATCGCGCCGCCGATCACCGCAAGCGCACCCAGATTGATGCCCATGATGTTCATCAACAGAATAAAAGCGACGCCGAAAATCAGGAATTCCACAGCCTTGATCGACAATTGCCGGATCGAAGGGCGCATGTCCTCGTTCTTGGCAATGATTGCGGTGGTCTGGCTGTTCGACCATTGCCCGAGCCAGAACAGCAATGACCCCGCGATCACCCCACGCACAATTGTCATCACGGAAAAACGGATATTGCCCACGCCGACAACAGTTTCAGTGAGTTGCAAACTAACGGTATCCAACAGGCCCACCGCATAAAGAGCCATGATCGGCAACAACATGTAGCGGCCCAGCATTTTCAGGAACGGGTCCCTGATGATGTCGCGCACAAGGGCACGAGCCGCCAGAAACAGAAACACCCGTTTGCCAAAGGCAATGACCGTCCCGCTATCAAACAGCGAGCGCACGATACCTTCACCAATCCCGGTCAGCACATAGGCCAGCAGCGGCAGGACCAGCGGCAGAAACCCCAGCACAAAGCGGCGCGGCGGTGAAAAAATGCTTTTCTTGTCACCCGGATCAATGACACGTGTCAGAAACGGTCGCAGCCTCCGGGTAATCAGCACCGCAAGCAGATAGGCTCCGATCAGCAGTCCGAATTGTGTCCACGCGGCAGGACTCATCAACCAGCCCATCGCCAGATCGTAGGCTTGCAAGGCATAGCCCGCTGCCTGCTGCACGATTTCCGGCTGGGAGGAGAGATCAAACTCCATTATCTTACCTTGTCTTGCTGCGGTTTTGCTCCAACCTCTTGCCCGCCGCGCGTGAAAGGATCAAGGTAATTGCCGTTTTATAGCCATGCTTGATCCACTTTGCCCGCACTCCGCACGCTGGCACGGGCTTGACAGAAACCCGCACACACAAGACTTTGACGAAAAACAACCGAGGAATTCGAGATGCGTTTGATCTTTGCTTTGGCAGCAACCCTGCTTTTGTCCGCCTGCGATGTGCCGTTTGTACCGCTGATCTAAATTGCGTTCTTGGATGGATCGGAGCAAAGAACCTTGATGCTGCTGGCAAATTCAGGCGCTGCAGCGATTGTATGTTCACAGAGCATTTTTGCGTGGGTCAGCAGATCTGCAGGCTCCACAATCCGGTCTATCAACCCAAAACGCAGTGCCTCCTGTGCGTCGATCTTTTGGCCGCCCATCAGGATCAGCTTCGTTCGCGCAGGCCCGATCAGGGCTGACATCCGGGCGGGGTCGGACGGTTGCGGCAGAAACCCCAGTTTCATCACCGGATAAAAGAACTTGGCCGCAGGCGTCGCGATGCGCAAATCGCAGGCCAGTGCCATGCCCATAGCGCCGCCGGCCAAGGTGCCATTCAGGGCGGCGATCGTCAGGCCCGGCAGCCGTGCAATGGCGCCAGACAACCGTTCCCATACGTCAGAAGTCGCAAGCCCGGCACGTGCGGCATCCAGATCGGCCCCGGCGCTGAAAACCTTGCCCGTGCCTGTCAGGATCACGGCCCGTGCCTCTTGCGCATCCTCCATGATATGCGCCAGTTCACTCAGCATGGCATGGGTCAGCGAATTGGCTTTTTCGGGGCGGTTTATGGTGACAGTCCAGACCGGACCAGAGCGATCCAGATCAATCATATCAGGCCCACCGCACGACGGATGTCATCATCGCGCAGGGAAATCTCGTCCCCTTTGAATCGATCCGCCTCAGGGCTGCACATCCAGACCAGACATTTGGCAGGCCAGTCAGCAGGAATGTGATCTTCCCACGCCAGTTGGCTGACAGGATTGATGCCCGAAGCCTTGATTTCGCGTTGCATCTGGGTCGCCACCGTGCCCGGCGACAGCCCTATGGCGCGGATTCCATTTTCAGCCTCTTCCTTGTCCAAACAGCGATTCAGCATATTTGCGGCAGCCTTGGAGGCGCAATAGTGGCTCCATGCTTCGACCGGCCCGTGGGCCGCACCGGACGAGATTGTCAGGATTGATCCGCCCCCGGCGGCCTTCATGACAGGCAGTGCTGCACGGATGCCGTTGAACACGCCCTTGAGATTGATGTCGATCACCTGCCCCCAGGCTTCGGGATCAGCGTCAGCGAGATGTGAAATCGGTTCGACTACACCTGCGTTATTGATCAGGACGTCAAGACTGCCAAAGGCCCGAACAGTTGTTTCCACAGCGGCAGACATTTCACCATAGCGTGCGACATTGCAGGGGATGGCGATGGCCTTGTCCCCAATCTCCGCTTGCAGATCACCAAGCGCGTCAAGTGATCGGGCCAGCAGCGCCACATTAGCGCCATGGGCAGCAAATTGCCGAGCGGCCTCTGCCCCGATGCCACGGCTGGCCCCGGTAATGATAACGGTCTTGCCTGTCATATCTTCGGACATAGGTATTTTCCTTTGGATCTTGGCATGCGAAGCGACTTTGCATCCCTGTTCTGACATGTGGTAGTCGTTGGCTCAACCTTGGTCCAGTCCCTGCCCCAATCCTGCTAACCGCAGCTTGACGGGCCGACGGCTTTAGCAGATTCTAGCCTCTGAATTACCACAAAAGGATTTAACGATGTCCCGAATTTCAGTTTCCCGTTTCTCGCTGGCTTTGCCTGCCATGCTGCTGTCGCAGGCCGCCTACGCTGATGTAACAGCCGCTCAGGTCTGGGGCGACTGGAAGCTTTACATGCAAAACATGGGCTACGAGATCAGCGCGACAGAGACGACCAACGGGGATGACATAACGGTTGAAGGCCTCTCAATGGCGCTGGAAATGCCCGATAGCGCCGGCCAGATGTCGCTCACGACGGGCACCATTACGTTTGCCCAGAATGGCGGGGCGGTCGATATCGTCATGCCCGCCGCACTGCCTGTGACAATTGCTGTGACCCCAAAGGGCGGCGGTAATGAACCTGTCACGATGAATTTCAACTTTAGCCAGTCGGGCCACAGCCTCACCGCGAGCGGCGTGCCCGAAGAAATGGTCTATACCTACGGCGCCGACAGCTTTGGTGTGGTTCTCGAACAATTGCAGGCCGACGGTGGCAGCTTTGGGCCCGAAAATGCCAAGGTTAACGTGTCCGGCACAGGGGTGAGCAGCTCAACCACGATGAAAATCGGAGAGCTGCGGACCTATGTCCAGTCAAGTGTCATTGAATCCCTTGTCTATGACATCGCAATCGACAACCCAAAAGACCCTGTAAAGGTCAAGTTGAACGGCGGTATCGACGGGGTGGCGTTTGATGGCGGTGGCAGCATTCCGTTGACGATGGTCAATTCGAGCGACATGGCCACAATGCTCAAAGCAGGCTTTGCCATAAAAGGCATGTTCACCTATGGCTCCGGCACTATGCAGATGAATGTGGCGGACCCTGCGAACGGTGATTTTGCTGCCACAACAGCGTCAGATGGCGGTGCGCTAAGTGTTGAGATGAACGACAAACTGCTGGCCTATTCGGGCGGACAGAATAACGTCAAAATGAACCTCAACGTTGCCAATCTGCCATTTCCGGTCGACCTGAGCATGGCCAAGGCTGCCTTTAACCTGATGATGCCGATCAGCGCTTCGGAAGATCCCCAAGATTTCGCTTTTGGCATCACTCTGGGTGATTTTGTGATTTCTGACATGATCTGGTCGATTTTCGATCCGACATCGAAATTGCCGCGCGATCCTGCAACTGTCGAACTTGATCTGACAGGACAGGCTAAATTGCTTGTCGACGTGATTGACCCCGAAGCGGCAGCAAGCGCCGCAGTACCGGGTGAACTTCAGGCGCTGACCGTCAAGAACGTGCTTGTTGATGCGGTCGGAGCCAAGCTGGAAGGTTCGGGCGATTTTACTTTTGACAATACCGACATGACCACATTCCCGGGTATGCCCAAGCCGGTGGGTGCCGTGAACCTCGCGCTGGCAGGCGGTAACGGCTTGATCGACAAACTGGTCTCCATGGGCCTGCTGCCAGAACAACAGGCAATGGGTGCGCGGATGATGATGGGACTTTTTGCTGTCCCCGGTGATGCACCCGATACGCTGAAATCCAAGGTGGAGTTCACCGAAGACGGCCAAGTTCTGGCCAACGGTCAGCGCATCAAATAGCATGCTGATCCAGATCGAGATCAAAAGGCGCGCCATTTGGTGCGCCTTTTTCTGTTTACAATAAGAAACAACTGAACCTTCCTGTCATTCCTGGCCCTTGTCCTGCTCGCGCTCGGGCATTACCTGATACCTCATATCCAAAGAGGACTCATCCTGATGACCAGCCACCTGTCTGCGCTGACACAATCTCTTTTGCAGGCGGCCAAGGCCGCTGGCGCGGATGCCGCTGATGCAATGGCGGTAGATGCGACATCACTTTCTGTCGACGTGCGCGGCGCGGCGCTTGAACAGGCCGAACGTGCGGAAAGCACCGACATCGGGTTGCGTGTCTTTGTGGGCCAAAGGGTGGCAAATGTCTCTGCGTCGGACATAACACCACGTACAATTGAAGAAATGGCCGCGCGTGCTGTCGCAATGGCGCGTGAAGCGCCCGAAGATGCATTTGCCGGTCTCGCGGACCCTGACAAACTCGCGACGGATTGGGATATAGACGCGCTTCAGCTTGCAGACAGCACGCCCGAACCGTCCCCGGCAATGTTGGAGGAAGACGCCGCGCGTGCAGAAGCATCTGCTTTGGCCGTTAAAGGTATTAGCCAGGTGCAGGCTTCCAGTGCAGGTTACAGCGCACATCAAATGTGGCTTGCGGCCTCAAACGGATTTGAAGGCGGATACGCTCGTACCAGTCGCGGCTTGTCTTGTGTTGCCATTGCCGGACAAGGGGCCGCTATGGAGCGGGACTATGACGGCGACAGCCGCGTCTTTCAGGCTGATTTGCGCGACGCCGAGGACATCGGCACCAGTGCTGCCACCCGCACGCTGGAACGGCTGGACGCGCGCAAGCCGCCGACAGGTGCGTTCCCGGTGTTGTTTGATGAACGCGTTTCCTCCAGCCTGATCGGCCATTTGCTGGCTGCCATCAACGGGTCTGCTGTGGCGCGTGGTGCGTCTTGGCTGCGCGACGCAATGGGTGAACAGGTGCTGCCCGCATCCCTGTCACTGGATGAAGACCCTCATCGCCCCCGCACCGGATCCTCGCGTCCCTTTGACGCCGAAGGTCTGCCAACCAAGCGACGGGCGCTGGTCAAAGACGGTGTCTTGCAAGGCTGGACTCTTGATCTGGCCAATGCACGCAAACTGGGGTTGACCACGACTGCCAATGCTGCGCGCGGTGTCTCTTCGGGGCCGATGCCAACATCCTGGAACGTCGCTCTGACACAAGGCAGCCAATCGCGCGACGATCTGATCAAAGACATGGGCACGGGCCTGTTGGTGACCTCTATGATTGGCAGCACGATCAACCCCAATACAGGGGATTATTCCCGCGGTGCCGCAGGGCTGTGGATCGAGAATGGCGAAATCACCCATGCCATCAATGAGTGTACCATTGCCGGCAACCTGCGCGACATGCTGCGCTCGATCATACCCGCGAATGATGCCCGCGCGCATCTCAGCCGCGTTGTGCCGTCCTTGCTTGTGCCGGGGATGACCCTTGCCGGTGCATGACCTCGCCCTGCTGATCGACGCTGCGCGCATGGCGGGACGGGTGGCAACCAGCTTTGCCGGAGTCACCGCGAAACGCTGGGACAAGCCGGATGGTGCCGGCCCCGTCACGGAAGCGGATCTGGCCGTGAACGACATGCTGCAATCCACCCTGAGACAAGCCCGCCCCGACTATGGTTGGCTGTCTGAGGAAACCGAAGACGGCACAGACCGCCTGACGGCAGATCGGGTGTTCATCGTTGACCCGATTGACGGCACCCGCAGCTTTGTCGAAGGTTCCAGCACCTGGGCGCATTCCATCGCCATCGCGGAACGTGGTCTGGTCACAGCAGCGGTCGTTTTTCTGCCCATGCGCGGCAAACTCTATGCGGCGGCCCGCGGTCAAGGAGCGACCTTGAACGGCGTCCCGATACGGGCATCCGGCGCATGCGACGTTGCAGATATGACGGTACTTGCCGCCAAACCCGCGATGTTGGCGCAACATTGGCACCAGGGCACCGCGCCTACGTTCAAGCGAAGCTATCGTCCCTCTTTGGCCTATCGACTGGCACTGGCAGCGCAGGGGCGCTTTGACGGCATGGTCACAATCCGTCCGACGTGGGAATGGGACATTGCCGCAGGCACCCTGATCGTCACTGAATCGGGCGGCGGTGCTTCTGACCGCACCGGCGCGCCATTGTTGTTCAACAACCCCGATCCGCGTTTTGACGGCATCGTGGCAGGCAGCGCCTGTGGACATGCATTGCTGGTGTCAGCCCTTGCGTGAAAGCGCGCATCTGATACCCAAGGAACTGATGCGACCCTTTAAAAGGAAAACCCCATGACCCAACGCCTGCACCTTGTCTTTGGTGGTGAACTGATTAACCCCAGCGAAAATGCCTTCAAGAATGTTGATGATATACATATCGTCGGCATCTTTCCTGATTACGCCGCTGCCTATGATGCGTGGAAAAACGAAGCGCAGCGCACTGTGGACAACGCGCACATGCGTTATTTCATTGCCCATCTGCACCGCTTGCGTGACGAAGAGGCTGCTGCTTCTTCAACCGAAGAGCTGGGCTAAATTTGGCGCGCTCGCTGGGGCTGGCCGCGTACCGGGCGCTGGCCCGGCGCGGGGAGTCGTTAGGGACGCCCCCGGACATTGCGCGCCCACCGGGCGAACTGTTGTGGATTCACGCGGCTGAACCGGGCAATATGATCGCCATTCTTGATCTGGCCACGCGCATTTGCGCCATGCGCACGGGCCTTACAACGCTGATTACGCAACCCGAAAGCACCAATCTGGCGGAGCAAGGCGCACAGCCTGAACCCGGAATACTTTTTGACACCGTGCCAACTGAACACCCTGATGCGGTTGCGGCTTTTCTGGATCATTGGCAGCCGGGTACCTGCCTCTGGCTCTGGGGCGGGTTGCGACCCAATCTGGTGCTTGAAACGGCGCAGCGGAACTGTCCGATGATCCTTTTGGATGCAGACCCGAAAGGGTTTGACGGGCGGCGTGACCGCTGGATGCCCGATCTGACGTTTACCCTGTTGGCAAAGTTCAGTGCTGTAATGGCGCGCTCGAAGGCCGGTCAGAGACGCCTGATCCAGATCGGTTTCCCTAAAGACAGGATCGAAGTAACTTCGCCACTGCTGGCGGGCGGTCAAGCACTGACCTGTGCGGATTCCGACCTGAGCGATATGTCTGAGGCACTGGGCGGGCGTCCTGTCTGGTTTGCTGCGCGCGTCCAGCCTGCCGAGGTGCCCATCGTTCTTGCCGCCCATCGACAGGCCCTGCGTCTGTCGCACCGGTTGCTGCTGATCCTCAACCCCGCCTCCCCTGCTGATGCGCGGGAAACAGCGCTGCGCGCCGCTGATGACGGGTTTGATGTCATCCAATGGGAAGATGCTGGCGAACCCGATGATACAACACAGGTTATGGTGATCGAAGACAGCAGCGACCGTGGATTGTTCTTTCGCGTGGCCCCTGTATCCTTTCTGGGGTCGTCGCTTGTGCAGGGCGGCGACGGCTGTGATCCATTCGAAGCAGCTGCACTTGGCTCTGCTGTACTTTATGGCCCAAAAGTACGCCGTTTCCTGACGTCCTATTCGCGGTTGGCCGCTGCTGGTGCCGCGCGCATTGTGAATGACGCTGCCGCATTGGGCACGGCTGTGACGCGCCTGATCGCACCGGATCAGGCCGCGACGATGGCACACGCGGGGTGGGACGTGGTCAGTCATGGCGCGGAACTGACAGACAAGGTCACCGATCTAGTGCAAGAATCGCTCGACCAGCACTTGGGGCGCTCATGACCCGCGCGCCTGCATTCTGGCACCTGCCAAAGCCTGATTGGCGCGCACGCATACTGCAACCTGTTGGCGCGCTATATGGCGCGGCGACAGCATGGCGTCTGGCAAAAGGCACGCGGACAGAGATGCCCGTTCCGGTTGTTTGCATCGGCAATATCAATGCGGGCGGCACTGGCAAAACGCCGACTGTTATGGCTGTCGTCGACCACCTTCGGGGCCTTTATCACCATCCCCACATCGTCTCGCGCGGGTATGGTGGCACATTAGAAGGGCCAGTGCGCGTTGACCCTGCCCGCCATACCGCAGCGCAAGTAGGGGACGAACCCTTGTTACTGGCCGCCTTTGCCGAGGTCTGGGTCGCCCGCGACCGCGCCGCCGGTGCAAGGATGGCGGCGGATGCAGGCGCAAGTGTGATCGTTCTGGATGATGGCTTTCAGAACCCAGCTTTGCATTATGACCTGAGCATTGTTGTCGTGGACGCTGCCAAAGGCTTTGGCAACGGACTGTGCCTGCCTGCGGGTCCGCTGCGTGAGCCTGCAAACGTCGGATTGGCCCGCGCTGACATGTTGATCAGCATCGGTAATGAAGCGGATCAGAGGGGCTTCGACACGCAACCGGTGCCGGCGGGGCTGCCGAGGGCGGAAGCTGTTTTGACGCCTTTGCAAACCGGCATGGAATGGACGGACGAGCCGGTGTTTGCCTTCGCAGGCATCGGTCACCCCGAAAAATTCTTTGCCACCTTACGCGGTCTGGGCGCCAATGTAGTGCACGCAGAAGCGCTTAACGATCATCAGCCGCTGACGACGACGCTGATGGGGCGGATTGAGGCAGACGCAAAGGCAATGGGCGCGCAACTGGTCACAACCGAAAAGGATGCCGTGCGCCTGCCACCAGCGTTCCGTTCCAAAGTGATCACCCTGCCTGTGCGTCTGGCCTTGCCTGAACCGAACGCGCTGTTTGAGGCTCTGGGTGCATTGCCGGGCCCGTAGCGCACGGGAATTCAGAAAATTTCAGTACGCCTAGTCGTCTTCACCAAGTTTGGGCGCTGGTCGGTGCAGCGCCAGTTCCGCATCCGAAAACCGGAACGGCGAACGCAATCCCGGCACCCCGTCCAGATCAATCTGCATTTTCCGCGCCACGACTTGTGGATCGGCCATCACATCTGCGAGATCATTTATCGGCCCCGCAGGGACATTATGTGCCTCGCAAGACGCAAGCAGATCTTCACGGGTCCGAAGCACGGTAGCCGCGTTTAACCGGCGGATCATCTTTGGCCGGTTCGCAACGCGGTCCGCATTTTTGGCAAATTCTGCCGCGTCAGCCATTTCCTCCAGACCCAGCAACCGGCACAGGCGCTGAAACTGGCCATCATTCCCTGTCGCAATGATCAGATGTCCGTCGCTGGTAGAAAACACCTCGTAGGGAGTGAGGTTTGGATGCGCATTGCCCATCCGGCCCGGCGCTTTGCCCGTCGTCATATAGTTCATTGCCTGATTGCCCATGATTGACACCGCGCAATCCAGAAGTGCCATATCAATTTGCTGCCCCTGACCCGTTTGACTGCGCTGGTGCACGGCAGCGAGAATAGCCGTAGTCGCATAGACACCCGTAAGAATATCGGTGATCGCCATCCCGGATTTCTGCGGTTGGCGGTCCGGCTCTCCGGTTACGGACATAAGTCCTGACATGCCCTGAATGATAAAATCATATCCTGCGCGTTTTGCATACGGCCCCGTATGCCCGAAGCCTGTAATGGAGCAATAGATAAGTTTGGGGAATTCCGCACGCAGGCTTTCATAGTCGAGCCCGTATTTGGCCAACCCGCCGGTCTTGAAATTCTCAATCAGAATATCTGCATCTGCCAGCAGGGATTTGAGCTTTGCCACTCCCTCTGCGGTTCGAAAATCTACGATGACAGAGGCTTTGCCACGGTTCGTCGAATGGAAATAGGACGCTGACACATCATCATCGCGGGTCACAAACGGTGGTCCCCACTGGCGCGTATCGTCGCCAGCGGGGCTTTCCACTTTGATTACCTCGCACCCCAGATCAGAAAGGGTCTGCCCGGCCCACGGGCCTGCCAGCACACGCGCCAGCTCGATCACCTTTAATCCGGCAAGAGGTGCCGGTGCCATCAGCTTTCCAGCGCGGCGTCGATGATTTCTTTCATATCGGGGTAGGCCATGTTGGAATATTTCTTGCCGTCAATAAGGAAGCTGGGCGTCGAATCGATGCCGTCTGCCTGACCGTTCTGCTCCCACCATGCGACAAGGTTTTGTGCCGTGTCGCCGTCCTGCAGGCAGGCTTCAAGCGTGTCATTGTCCAGACCCGCCAAGCGCCCGATCTTGCGCAACTCGTCCACGATCTGGGCTGGCTCGCCAGCGCGTGTCCATTCGGACTGGCTTTTGTAAATCAGATCGCTGATGCCAAAGAATTTTTCGGGCCCGCCACACCGTGCGACCATCGAAGCCCAAAGACCGAAGCGGTCGAAATAGACTTCGCGGTAGATGAATTTGACCTTGCCGCTGTCGATATAGTCCGCCTTGAGCTTCTTGTAGTTGCCATTGTGGAAAGCGGCACAGTGCGGGCAGGTAAAGGAAGCATATTCGATGATCGTCACCGGTGCATCCACGTCTCCCTGAACCATCTCTAGGATGCCGGAAGTATCCACTTCAGCGGACTGCGCATTCGCTGCATTGGCCAACGGGTTGACGGGGGTAGAGTTGCTGCTGCCCATGTTGCTGGTCAATGCCCAGCCGCCAAGGCCAAGCAGCGCAAAGCCACCAAGGATCATGTTTCTGCGATTCATAGGATTATCCTTTTTTTAATGTCGGAAGGGCGTCGCTATGACGCTGGT
>JBARUV010000286.1:0-2950 GCA_049645905.1 Sulfitobacter sp. | reverse complement strand
GGTTATCTCGTTTTACTGAGCCGTTTCAATCCGAACTCGTGGCGCGCCCGTTGTCAGTCAACTTCATCTCCCGCCCTTTTTTTGATGATCAGACAGATCGCGATTTGCATGCTGCCGAGACACCGGACTTCCGCCGGGTAAGGCCGACACAAGTGACGTCACCGCACGATCCTTCAGTTGCAGGCCCAGTACATCCCCGTCGGTTCGGCCGGTCTGGCCGAGATGCAAATGCCGGTCCCGCACAGCATGACGCAGGTGATTGACAAACTGGGAATGCGAAGGCTTGATCAAGAAGTGTGACGTGTTCTCCGCGCTGACGTTCGACCGGTTTCTTTTGACCGCTTCGCGTAGCTCGCCGACCTTTACTCGCAATCAGATTCCGGGCAGTCACCACGAGGTCGGAATACACGATCAGATTTGTTTTCTCTGAACTGTGTGTCCCTGCGGGCCCATAGCTCAGCTGGATAGAGCAGCCGACTTCTAATCGGCAGGTCGAGGGTTCGAATCCTTCTGGGCCCGCCATCCCGTAAACTGCTGCCAACGGGGCATAAGACTGCGCATTTGGCCATCTCGATGCGCACGCTCTGTCAAGTACTTTCTCGGATAGAAACAGTTACGAGGGGATAAGAGTTAACTAACTCTATGTGGAGCTATTGTTCTGATGGACAGGAACGGTGGTGGCCTCAACAGGTGGAGGCAACACTTTAATCTTTGGGAAGAGATGGAGTGTTGAGCATGAAGTATCGCCGTAGGATTTACTATTCAGCCGAGCAGCGCGCTGAAATTTGGGATCGTTGGCAGCGTGGGGAGTCCATGAGGTCGATTGGGCGGGTGTTTGACCGGCAATCATCCTCGGTCTTTTCCGTGATCTCGCCGACGGGCGGCATCCGTCCGCCAGATCGCAGACGTGGTAGCCGTGCGTTGTGCCTTTCCGAGCGCGAAGAAATATCGCGCGGACTCAGCGTTGAAACCTCACTGCGCACGATTGCGCGTCAATTGGGGCGTGCGCCTTCGACCATCAGTCGCGAAGTTCAACGCAATGGCGGATCTGCTAACTATCGCGCTACAACCTCTGATCAGGCGGCATGGGACCGCGCTCTTCGCCCCAAGGCATGCAAGCTGGCTTGCCACCCGCAGCTGGCCCACGCAGTATCGGCAAAGCTGCGGCGCAAGTGGTCGCCCGAGCAGATTGCAGGCTGGCTCAAGCGTGCGTTTCCGGGAGAGGCGCAGAGACAGGTGTCACACGAGACAATATACAGAAGCCTTTATATACAGGCGCGCGGTGTCTTGAAAAAGGAGCTGCTGGAGCATCTGCGCGCCAAGCGCACAGTCAGGCGGTCCAAACATGCCAGCCTCAAACGCAACGGCCTCGGTCAGATTAAGAACGCCATATCAATCAGCGAGAGACCCGCTTCTGTCGAGGACCGCGCGGTTCCAGGACATTGGGAAGGTGACCTGATTGGTGGCTCTAGAAACAGCTATGTCGCCACGCTTGTGGAACGCCATTCTCGGTACGTCATGCTGGTCAAAGTCGCCAACAAGGACACCGAAAGTGTCGTTACGGCGCTGATTAAATCGGCTCATAAATTGCCGCGCGAACTCTACAAATCTCTGACATGGGATCGCGGTAAAGAGCTGGCAGACCATCTGCGCTTCACGCTGGCAACTGACGTCGACGTCTACTTTTGCAACCCACAGTCGCCGTGGCAACGCGGATCAAACGAAAATACCAATCGACTTTTGAGGCAGTATTTGCCGCGCGGAACGGATCTGGCGGTCCATTCCCAAGCAAAACTCAGCGCAATTGCAAGACAACTGAACGAACGACCACGCAAGACCTTGCAATACCAAACTCCAGCAGAGAAGTTCGCAGAGTGTGTTGCTTCGATCAGTTGAGCCCGCCGCCCAAAGTTTACATCCACCGCAATTCATTTTTCTGCAATGCAGCTTACCCAAACCGGACGTTGGCAGCTGTACGCCGCTTTATTTTTCTCCGATGACGGGTGTAACAACAGTTTACATCGGATCGGACATCGTCGCTGTATTGGACTTCAACCACTCTGCTACGAGAGCTGCTGTGGGACCAGCTACTGACTTTTTCAGCTTGCATTCCCAGACGACCCCCACCCGCCATCCTTCTGCCAACAATGTCTGCTCAACATCAGCATCACGTTGAATGTTACGTCCAAATTTTGCTGACCAGAACTCAGTGCGCGTTTTAGGCATAGTGGTACGACGACATCCGTCATGCCGATGCCAGAAGCAACCATGTACAAACACGGCAGCCCGATACCGCGGGAATACCAAATCTGGGCTTCCCGGCAACCTGGGAACATTCAGCCGATATCGAAATCCCATTGCATGAAGGCGTCGCCTAAGCTCCATTTCGGGCTTGGTACTCGACCTGCGCACTGCGCGCATTATCTGTGACCGTGTCGCTTTTTCAACAGTATCGCTCAAGGTAAACCGTGGTCGTCACTGGTCATTCCTATAGCGATCAAGGCTCGTCGCGCCATTTCATATCCCATCGGTGCCGGAACCGCATCGCCGATCCATTTTGCGAGATCTTTTCGTTTAGCTGGATTATTCTTACCGACAAAACCGTACCCATCAGGAAAGCCCTGTATTCTGGCGGCTTCCTTTGGAGTCACAAGACGCCGACGAAGCGGGTGAATGAACCTGCCCTGGCCAGGTGTGCCAATACCTGTGGTGATCGTAGGAGCAGGAAGATTAGGAAACGTTCGGCCATAGACCGCGGTGTACGTAGTCCCGTCTTTATGACAATCGGGGCGCTCGCTATTTGCAAGATTGTACTGGTCGTTGTCGAATAGCCAATCAATGCGGCGTTTAGTTTCAGTAGTAGGTACGGGAGTACGTCTCAAACGGTTCTTGCGCTGTTTCAAGGTCCATTTGACTGTTGATTTCCACGCAGAAGTGACCCGGGAAGCGG
>JBARUV010000285.1:0-6543 GCA_049645905.1 Sulfitobacter sp. | reverse complement strand
GCGCGTGCAGCAGCAGGCCAGTCGCGCTCAAGCGCGGTGTCCCCGATGATCAATACCTGATCGCTGACCAGCTTTTGATCCGCAATGAACCCGCCCAGATGATCGCGCATTGCGGTCCAGCTGTCCGTGAACTTTGGTGCCTCGCGTGCTGCGTCAAGCGCGGGGTTGCACGTCGCAACCCGGTCCGCCCGCACAGGTGCGTGGATCAGTGCCAGACGCTTGGCCCCCTGCACAGCACCCAGTACATCACCGCGCGCAACCGGCATTTGCGGTTCTGTGGCGCGCACAATCCGCAGGGCGTTTGATGAAAACAGCAGCGCCATAATATCGCGCCCCGATGCTTTGCGCACGGCTGCATAGGTAGGGTAATCCAGCCCCAGCGCATGGGCGCGCGCCACGTGCATCTTGACCACCATCAGCGGAATTGCGCGGGGCATCGCCGCATCGCGCGCCTTTTGCCATTGAAAAGCACGCCATTTCTGGCCGCGTTCCATCGTCGGACCCTGATTATGGCCGATCCCCGGTGTCATGACATTTCCGCCAGACGTGCGACGTAACGCGCCAATGTGTCGATCTCCAGATTGATTCGGTCACCAACAGCAACATCACCCCAGGTTGTGACTTCCTTGGTGTGGGGAATAAAGTTGATGCCAAAATCGCACCCCTCGACCTCGTTCACAGTCAGCGATGTGCCGTTAAGCGCGACCGATCCTTTGGACGCGATGAACCGTGCCAGCGCCCCTGGCGCACGCAGGGTCACGCGGGTGCTGTCACCCTCATCCTGCATTGCCACAACTTTGGCAACGCCGTCCACGTGACCGGAAACAATATGCCCGCCCAGTTCATCCCCGACCTTCAACGCCCGCTCCAGGTTCACCCGCGTGCCAACCTGCCAGCCATTGTCGCCGATATTGGATTTCGCGACCGTTTCCGCACTGATCTGCACTTCATACCAGTCAGGCCCCAATCCCACCACAGTCAGGCACACCCCGTCACAGGCGATAGAGGCTCCCATGTCGATCCCGCTTGTGTCATAACCGGTCGCGATACGTGCCCGCAGATCGCCCTGCTGTTCCAGCGCCGTGACGGTGCCGATGTCGGTTATTATCCCCGTGAACATGCGCAGCCCTTCCTGATAGAGTAATACTGAGGTATCCCCCTGACATTGTTATGACAAGAGGGGGCTTACGTCACACTTTAGCCCTGTTTTTGTGCTCCATTCGTCTTTGTCCCGGATCAAAGGACCAACATGACCATGCAACCCCCTGCCAAGCGGGTATTTTTGTTCCTTCAGGGGCCGCACGGTCCTTTCTTTCACCGGTTGGGCAAAATGCTGCGACTGGCGGGGGCAGAAGTCTGGCGTGTGGGCTTTAATGCGGGCGACAGCGCCTTCTGGTTTCACCCTGCGTCCTACATCCCGTTTCACGGCACCGCCCAAGAATGGGAGGAGACATTCAGAACGCTGGTTGTGGACAAAAGCGTGACCGACGTTGTCCTTTATGGCGACACCCGCCCCATTCACGCGCAGGCCGTTGCCGAGGCAAAGCGCCGCGGCCTCACCGTACATGTGTTCGAGGAGGGCTACATGCGCCCCTATTGGGTGACCTACGAACGCGGCGGCAGCAACGGAAATTCGCGCCTGATGGCGATGACCATCGCGCAAATGCAAGCGGCACTGGCCCAATCGGATATGGAGGCGCCCCTGCCCCCCGGACATTGGGGCGACATGCGCCAGCATATCTTTTATGGCGCGCTCTATCATTGGTTCGTGATGTTCCTGAACGGGGATTACCGCAATTTCCGCCCCCACCGCAGCCTGCCGGTGACCAAGGAATTCAGGCTGTACCTCAAACGCCTGCTGCTGATGCCGGTCCTGTCCGCAGACCGCCTGATATCAACCCTGCGGATTCGCTTGGGCGGATTTCCCTATCATCTGGCATTGCTGCAACTGGAACACGACAGCTCGTTTCAAATGCATTCGCCATTCAGCACGATGGGCGATTTTCTGGCGCTGGTCATCGAAGGCTTTGCCAAGGGCGCGCCGCGACACCATCATCTGGTGGTCAAAGCGCACCCGCTGGAGGATGGCCGCGTGCCCCAGCGCCGTGAAATCCAGCGGCTGGCGCGCCACCACGGCGTTGCCGCGCGCGTGCATTACGTACGCGGTGGCAAACTGGCGCAATTGCTGAATGATGCCCGCAGCGCGGTGACCGTGAATTCCACGGCGGGCCAACAGGTGCTCTGGCGCGGAATTCCGCTGAAGGTGTTTGGCGCGGCTGTTTACGCCAAGCCTGAATTTGTCTCTGAGCAATCCCTGCCGGATTTTTTTGCGCAATCCACCCGCCCCGACAATCGCGCCTACAAGGATTACCGCCGCTATCTGCTTGAAACCTCACAAATTCCGGGCGGGTTTTACGCGGCACGCGGACGGCGTCAACTGCTCCGGCAGGTTGTCGATATGATGCTCAGCGACGAAGACCCCTATGATGCGCTGCAAAAAGGGACCGCGGCCCCGAGGCAACAGTTGCGTATCGTCACCTGAGCTTCCCGCCGCAAGGTACTGGATTTTCACCCGGACCTGCGGTAGCGTGCAGTCAATTACGCCGAAAAAATCGGCGAATGCTGAGGCAGAGTTGAATAGGTCGAGGAGACCGGGCAGTGAAATCGGTAATTTCCCGGTGGGCGCGTCCCATCGCAGCAGTCGCGGCTTTGGCCGTTATCAGCTCTTGTGGTTTGCCACAGGTCGGCCCCAACAAGCGGCAGATTTTTGCAGGGTCAGTCCAGCAAGAAGGCGATTCCTTTGTTGTGGCCGTAAATGACCGGGTGACGCGGGCGACGGCTGTTACCCCGGCACTGGGCTTTTCAAATGCATTCCTGAACGCCGGGCAACTTGGCTCTGATACGATCCGCGCAGGCGACGTTCTGGGCATCACCGTTTATGAAAACGTCGATGACCCGCTTCTGGGTGTCGAAGGCGCACCCGCGACCATTCTCGAAGAGGTACAGGTCGACGGTTCGGGCTTTATCTTTATCCCCTACGCGGGCCGCATCAAGGCTGCGGGCAACTCGCCCGACGCCATTCGCCGCATCATAACCAACAAACTGGGCGAACAGACCCCTGATCCGCAGGTCGAAGTGCGCCGCGCGGCGGGCGATGGGTCAACAGTGTCACTGATCGGCGCGATCGGCGCGCAAGGCGTCTACCCGATTGAACGCCCGACCCGCACGCTGGGCACCATGCTGGCGCGTGCTGGCGGTGTGACAATTGCACCGGAAATCGCCCAGGTCACGGTTGTGCGTGGCAATGTCCGCGACAAGATCTGGTTTCAGGACCTTTATAACAATCCCAAACTCGACATCGCGCTGCGCGGCGGTGACAAAATTCTGGTCGAGGAAGACACACGCTCCTTCACCGCCCTCGGTGCCACCGGCGGTCAGGCGCAGGTCCGGTTTGAATCACAAAACCTGTCGGCTCTTGAGGGCATCGCACAGGTTGGCGGCCTGAATGCAGGCACCGCCGATCCCACAGGCGTCTTTGTGTTCCGCAACGAACCGGAAGAAATCGCCGCACAGGTGCTCGGGCGTAACGATCTCGAAGGTGTTCAGCGCGTGGTCTATGTGCTTGACCTGACCCAGCCCAACGGCATGTTCATGGCGCGCGATTTTGTGATCCGCGACCGGGATACGATTTACGTGACCGAAGCGCCCTTTACCCAGTGGAGCAAGGTTATCACCGCGATCACAGGCACCGCCGGGTCGGCCGCGAGCCTGTCGACACTCACGTCGAGCGACTGAGGCACAATGGCTCTAGGGCCTGAAATATATGACAATCCCGTCGCCGGACCTGAAAAGCTCCGGCGGCTTTTCTTTTATAACGGCGGGTTCATGACCCAGCGCCGGGTCCGGCGTATCCTGCAGTTATCAGGCTATTCCCTGCACCTTGGATTGCCCCGCGCAGGCGACGGCATCGCCGTCTGGGGCAATTCCCCCACCGCCCATCGCGGATTGCGCATCGCCGGAAAACGCAACGCGCCCGTGGTGCGGGTAGAGGACGCATTTCTGCGCTCCCTGCACCCCGGACGCGCGGGTGAACCGCCCTTGGGTCTGTTGATTGATCACAGCGGTGCGCATTTTGATCCCGCGCAACCGTCTGATCTGGAACAGATACTTGCCACCCATCGCCTTGATGACACCGCCCTGCTCGATCGTGCCCGGGGTGCTGCGGCGCGCATGGCCGAGGCACATCTGACCAAATATGCAGGCTTTGACCCTGCCACCCCAACGCCACCCCCGGGTTATGTGCTGGTGATCGACCAAACGCGCGGTGATGCCTCCGTCACTGCGTCAGGTGCCGACCGTGGTCGTTTTCTGGAAATGCTGGTTTTTGCCCAAGAAGAACATCCCGGTTGCCCGGTCGTGATCAAGTCCCACCCCGAAACCGCACAGGGCTATCGCACAGGGTACTTCGGCCCCAAAGACACCAATGAACGCATCACCCTCTTCAGCGACCCTGTCAGCCCCTGGGCGCTTTTTGAGGGCGCTGTGGGTGTCTATACCGTCTCGTCCCAGATGGGGTTCGAGGCGATCTACGCAGGTCACAAACCCCGCGTATTTGGCCAGCCGTTCTATGCCGGCTGGGGTCTGACATCCGATGAATTTCCCGTCCAACGCCGCCAGCGCATCCTCACGCGGGCGCAATTGTTCGCAGGCGCAATGATCCTCTATCCAAAGTGGTTTGACCCTTGCCGCGACAGGCTGTGCCCGCTCGAAGTCGCAATCGACAGCTTTGACGCCCACGCCCGTGCATGGCGCGCGGATCAGGCGGGATGGGTCGCCTCCGGGATGCGCCTGTGGAAACGCAGACCGCTGCAACAATTCTTCGGCAGCGTGAAACCTGTCATATTCGAGGACAGCCCCGCCAAGGCCCGCGCCAGCGGTCGCCCGTGGATGGTCTGGGCGGGCAAGGCCGAAGTGGGGCACGCAGATGCGGTGCGGGTCGAAGACGGCTTTCTGCGCTCCAGAGGGCTGGGCGCGGAACTGGTCCCGCCCCTGTCTTTGGTGAGTGATGATCTGGGCATCTATTACGACCCCGCTGCCCCCAGCAGGCTGGAAAAATGGATCACCACTCGCGCGGATCTGCGCCCCGACCAACACCAGCGCGCGCGCAGGTTAATCGAGGCGCTGACCACGGCAGGGCTGAGCAAATACAATCAGGGGGGCCAACCTGATCTGGACGGTTTGCCCGCTGGCAGGCGTATTCTGGTGCCCGGTCAGGTGGAGGATGACGCCTCCATCCGGACAGGGACTGGTGAGATTTCGACCAACGCCGCACTGCTGGCTGCGGCACGCGCCGCCAATCCGGATGCCGTGATCCTCTACAAACCGCATCCCGATGTCGAGGCTGGCCTGCGCACCGGTGTGGTGACGGATACGTCCCCCGCCGACCGTGTGCTGGAACATTGCGATCCGGTGGCCCTGTTGACGGGCATTGATGAAGTCTGGACCATGACCTCCCTCTTGGGTTTCGAGGCGCTCTTGCGCGGCGTAAAGGTCACCACGCTCGGCGCACCGTTTTATGCGGGCTGGGGTCTGACCCGCGATCTGGGTGATGTCCCCCCGCGCAGACGTGCCCAGCCGACGCTCGAAGGTCTGGTTCATGCCGCCCTGATCGATTATCCACGCTATTTCGATCCCGAAAGCGGTCTGCCCTGCCCTGTTGAAGTGATTGTCGAACGGTTGGCAAAAGGGGGCCTGCCACGGCGCACGGCCGCAAACCGGTTACTGGCTAAGGTGCAGGGAGTTTTCGCCAGCCAAAGCCACCTTTGGCGCAGGCGATAAGGTCAATATAGACCGGTCAGGCGCGCGCCCAGACATGCAGGGTGTCAGGCCCCACTGCGCGGGTTGAGCAGAGCGTAAAGCGCGGCGCCTGCGCCAAATGCGCGAGCCCCATCGCGCCGATCCCCGGCAAGCCTTCGGCACCAATCACCACACCTGCGGTAAATCCCACAAGCTGGTCCACCAGATCCGCTTCGATCAGGGACGCGGCAAGCGCGCCGCCGCCTTCACAAAATATGCGGGTCAACCCGTGGCCGCCCAACTGCTGCAAGACATCCGCGACGTTCAACTGTCCGTTGCGCACCGAACAGGTAAGCAGCGTCGCGCCGAGATCGCGCCAGACCTGCGCCAAATCCGCATCCACATCAGGGCCATGGCAGAGGATCAACGGCACCTGATCCGCAGAACGTGCCAGTTTGCCCGAGAGCGGTAAATCAAGACGACGCGAGACCACAACGCGGGCCGGTTGGCGGGATATGCCAAGATCGCGGACGTTCAGGCCGGGGTCGTCCTTGCGCGCGGTGCCCGCACCCACCATGACGCCATCGTGTTGCGCGCGCATCGCATGAACGCTGCGGCGTGCCTGTGGTCCGGTGATCCACTGGCTTTCCCCTGTTCCGGTCGCGATCCGCCCGTCAAAGGAGCTTGCCAGTTTCAACGTGAGCATCGGGCGTCCCTGCCCATTACGCAAAAAGAAACCGGCATGAT
>JBARUV010000284.1:0-22896 GCA_049645905.1 Sulfitobacter sp. | reverse complement strand
AGGATCTAAACCGCGCCTCGTGCCATCAACCAAAAACACAGCCTTTGACCGCGATTACAGCGGGTTGGGAAAGCTCGCCCTGGCCGAACACAACATCTAGTGGGTCGAGTTTTTCACCAATATCGGTGGTTTTTGCGACACTTCGCGCAATCCCTGCAAACGTTAGCCCATTGGTGTGTCAAAAACGGTGTTCATAACCTCTGGGGTTTTGAAACGTTTGTGATACAGTTTAGACATGATCATCGGATACGCACGGGTCTCTACCAACGACCAAAACCTTGATGGGCAGATTGACGCGCTTAAAGCTGCGGGCGTCGAGAAGATTTTTCAAGAGAAGAAAACTGGCAAGTCCCGGCAACGACCGGAACTTGAGAAGTTGCTGGAACAGCTGCGGTCAGGGGATGTGATCGTCGTAACCAAGTATGACCGCCTGGCGAGATCGCTGCGTGACCTGATCGATCTGGTGGATACCATCAGGGAGAAAGATGCAGGGTTCCGTTCTTTGGGAGAAGACATCGACACCACCAGCCCGACGGGTCGTCTGATCTTCCACGTCTTTGGCTCTATTGCTGAGTTCGAACGGGAACGCATTGTTGAGCGCACTAAGGAAGGTCTCGCGGCGGCTCGTAAGCGGGGCAGGGTAGGAGGCCGCCCCAATGTTCTCAGCAAAGATGCTCAGGCTGAGATTAAACGCATGAGAGATGAGGAAAAGCTGCCGATCGCTAAGATCGCGAGAACGTTTAAGGTGAGCAGGTCGACGATATACCGCGTCTGAGTGCTCTAGCAAATTTCGCTTTACCCCCAATATCGCAGAAGAGCGGAAGTCAGATCGAGTTCACTCTGCGTCCATCCTTTATTTTCAACAAGTTATGGCACGGCAGTGACTTCCGCTTCTAGACAAAAGCGGAAGTGGCGTATCTTCGCTTTCAATATCTAATTAACCCTTCTCTGTCGGACGCCTGGTCAATTTGCCCAGAACGCCAGCCACATCATCGCCAGCGTTCATCTGTGGCAATGATGGTGTATGTTCAAGTTAATGTGACGATGTGATAGTGGCTACAAATTACCTGTGCAAGATTGGAGATAGAATTGGCAAAGATCGAATTGTACGACCCTGATAACGCGTATTATTATGGGAAGCTGAAAGACGGTGGCAAGATCGATCTATATGATCCGCAGAACAACTACTGGTATGGAAAGCTGAAGGATGATGGAAAGATAGAGATCTATGACCACAACAACCAATACTATTTTGGGAAGCTAAAAGACGGTGGCAAGATAGAATTGTATGATAGTGAGAATAGGTATTTTTATGGCAAAATCAAAGATTAAGGGGCTGCATTCTGCAATATGCCCTTATGGCATCCGATGGCATAAAAACCACTCTTAAGCACCATAATCCCAATTATAGGTAAGAAATACTGACCCAGTCTTCAAGATTCTTCAAGGGCATAAGAAGAATTACAATTATCGCTTTGGGGAAAGGTTAATCCAACTATGTGAAAGCTTTTGAGCCCGTTCGCTTATGCCAGCTTCTCTTTTTTTGTCGTAATCTATTGCCTCCAGGGGCGTCTTGAGTATCGCTATAGGTTCTGGGTCTGAACCAGAGAACATAGGATATTCAGATGGGCTATGCTTAAATTTTACCCACATAGGCGAACCATCTTTTTCTAAAACCTCGTTCACAAGATCACACAACATTTTCATATGATCTCGGACGCCTTCTGAGTGCCATATATTACCCCCAAAACCGCCTGTCGGTAGCGAACCGCTAGTATCTTTCAGCGCATGTACGGTCACATACCCATCAGGAAAAAGCTTGAGGCACCATCTTGTTTCATATTCCTCCTGATCAATGCTCCCAGAATTAGTGTAAAACTGAGAACCTTCATACCTGTCATACTTACGAAAAAGACCCTTACGGCCTATGAAACTCCACTCGTTTTTGTTTATATAATCAAGAGCTTCCCGCTTATCTGAAAATTGCAGTTCAGATTTTCCCATAGCTGTACCTTTAGAAAAATGTCAGTTTAGAGAGATCTACCGAAGCTGCATGTGAACATAATAAATTTCCGCAAGATATATTATCGCATTCACTCCCATAAGAAGCCTTACGGGCTGACAAAGTCCAATATTTTTCTGCCATCTTCGTAGCTCTTTGGCTCGGCAGGACTTTCTGCTGCGGTCAGATCGCGAGCTCTTCCGGCTGCTTGCCCGCTGCGATGGCGTACAGGTAGAGGTATGGTTTGCGATATCGCATATTACATGCCATACCGCATGGTAAGTGCAATACCGCACTCTAGGATTTTACAATGTCAACAAAACTCCACGTTTCCACTCCTGCAAAATACTACGTCAAGGGCGACCCTCTTTATGTCCAAGCACAGCAAATATGGATTATTCTGGCGGGCTTCGTGATGATGCCGAAATATCCAGTACATGACAGCAATATCAGACGAAAAATGTATGAACTGATAGCCTACTCCGAGCTCGCGGAACTTATGGGGCGTCCTGGTGCCCAGAACATGCTCAGCCGACAGCTCGGCATTGTCGGTCACTACTGTGTCATGAATGACTTGCCACCCTTGAACATCATAGTCGTAAATAAAGTATCTGAACTTCCGGGTGATGGTGCCGTGCTACGCGAAGGTCGTACGATTCAGGACGAGATGTCCGCCGTCGAAAAGTTCAACTGGTTTAGCGTCAGGCCGCCCACTGTCGGAGCGCTCAGGAAAGTCTATGACCATTGTAAATAAGTCCGTGAGCACTGCGGATCCGGCGAAACATATTTAACAGAATTACCCATAGTGTTAAGTCGTAGAACGTTCACGCGCTGCATAGCCATACCAAAATCACAAACTTCGTCGGACAAAAGCGAGCAATCACTTGCCGTCACCTATTGACACATGACGGCAAGTGATCCATATGAGGATCAGTTGACGGCAAGTGAGGTGAAATGGCTTTCAAGGTAAAACGGATTATCGATGGAAAAACTTACAATACCGAAACCGCGACCGAGATTGAGGGGTTTGAGGACTTCAGCGGTGGCTCAAATAGCGGAGACTTTCTGTTCCAAACGAGATTTGGGGCATTTTTCCGATTGCACTACTACGAAGGGGGTGACGAACATGATTACACGACAATAACGCCACTTACTCCAGATAAGGCACGTGAATGGCTGGAAGAAAAGGTAAGTTGGCAACCTGAACTGATTGAAAAATTATTTGGTGAGATGCCCGAAGCTGGGTCTGGCGAAGTGAAGTTTACACTTCGGATGCCCGAGAGCTTGCGAGACCGCATCTCTACGCATGCCGAACAAAACAAGCAGTCGCTGAATGCATGGATGATCCGATGCTTGGAACGTTGCGCAACAGATGGTGGACCTAAATGAATAAGATAAAAATAGTCGCATCATCGAAAAGTATTCGAGTATCTGCGGAGGGATATATAGCGATCATTATTGGTCTAGCACTAGTAGCCATAGCCGTGAAGGCGGTTATCTAATATGTACTGCCTTGATTAAATTGCACCGGATTTGCGCACCTCTCTACCCCATTGTTTCCATTGCGGTGATCGAGATGTTCAATGAACTATGACTTACGCTCCAAGGGACACGTAACTAACGCCTCGACCTGAATACTTAACATGCAACCAATTCGGCTTCTTCCTGCGCCTAATGGTTGCGACCCCACTCACCTCACTGCTTTCAGGGGTGGACCAATACTCAACATCACGTCACGATATCTAGAATTTCGATTGAAGCGGAAGATAGCAGTATGAGCGCAAATAAAGTTGTCCTTAACGATGGAACCAATGTTGGACAAAACGGTGCTGAGCATGACGACGAGTTCCTCTTCAAGTGCTTTGTCGATCACTCAGCTTACAGCGAAATAACTGATGTTAGTTCCCCTACCACATTCCTGCTCGGCAGCACGGGATCAGGTAAAACCGCGATATTACGAATGATCAATAAGCTGGAAGAAAACGTCTCTGACCTTGCTGTCCATGACATGGCAATGAATCATATTGCCAATAGTGATACCATTTTATTTTTGAAGTCTCTCGACGTTGACCTCAGCTTGTTTTTTCAAGCGCTCTGGAAGCACGTTTTTTGCATAGAATACATCAAACTCGCCACCCATTCTCGCGACCAAGATCAATTCAAATATAAGGTAGCAAGGTTGATTGAGACACTGACGCGTGGCCGATCAAGAGATAAGCTTGAGAGTTTTGTTGCCAAACACGAGGAACAATTCTGGAACACAATTGATGAAAATGTCATCGAACTGACAGACACCTTTGAGAATGACTTTAACCTGAATTTTGGGGGTGAGTTAAAAAAATTTGTTGCGAAAGCCGGGTTCGTGCATACCCTAGGATCGCAGCAAAAAGTTCAGCTTCAGCAGCGTGCCCGAAAATTCTTGAACCAAGCTACGCTGTCTGAGCTTCCTTCTGTAATTTCTGCTCTTTCTGACTACACACGCGGTAGACAGGATAAGTACTTTGTGACGGTGGATGGATTAGATGAACATTGGGTGGATGAAGATATTAAATTTCAGTTGATTCAAGCCATGTTTGAGAGTCTTAAAGGGCTCAAAAAGCTACGTAATTTCCAAGTTGTCGTTTCACTGCGTAACGACCTGTATGTCCGGATGGTACAAGAGACGCCCTCTGCCAGGCGACAGATCGAAAAATATGATGATCTCATCATCCGGATGAGGTGGTCAGGAACTCAACTGAAAGAGCTTGCGGAGAAACGCATCGGAGAGATGTGTCGTAGACAGTACTCGTCCAGCAATGTGGGGTTCGCAGATGTCTTCAAACAGAATCCAACAACAAAGGATGCGCCTTGGGACTACCTCTATGAAAGGACACTGCGTCGACCAAGGGACATTATTAACTTTATCAACTTGGCCATGCAAGCTGCGGAAGGTAAGTCTGCAGTAAGCAAAAACGCGTTCCTTAAGGGAGAGGCTAATTACTCCAACTTGAGGCATGAAACGCTAATACATGAATGGTCTGGCACTTTCCCTGGAATAGCTATTCTTCTAGAGCAACTGCGAGGTAGGCCAGCTTACAGAAACGCGAGCGAGCTCGCGCATAGCAAATTTATTGACGAATTATATGACTCATTTGGACAGAATTCGGACTTACATACTGATAAAATATGGCTCCGGTTGGCCTCGTTTGTAAACGGAGATGCTCCTCTCGATCCAATTGAGCTTGCTCAAATGGTTCTGTTTAGGCTTCATCTAATCGGAGCTATTGGCTTGAAGCTTCGAGAGGATCGACCTTGGGACTGGGCATTCGAAACAGGTCGGACAGTGTCGGAACAGCAGATTGACGAATCGACGAAGTTTCGTGTGCATCCTATGCTGTTTGCGGCGTTGAGCATTCGAAAGTGACAACTGGTCCAAATTTCCGCGCCCACCTCTATTTGCCACGGAACCTCCCATTTAGCCTATAAGCCCTTATCTGTTCACTTCCAGCAGTCCCCTGCCCCGCCGCTGTGGCGTGCGTGATAACTTACAGTATGGAAAGTCCTATTTTATTGAAGATTGGGTGGTTTGACCGCGTGAATGTGCTGATCCTTAAAATATGTCTCTGCCTCAATCGAATATTTTGACGCAGGGTGGATAACGATCAGCACGTCAGACAAATTTTCTTGCATTTGTTCGTGAATCCTCTTTGCGCAGGCAATATCGACATTCCCCTCAGGCACTAAATACTTTGTGTTATCAACTATATAAAGGTTTGCGCGTTCAACAGCCTCTTGATGCCGAACAGCGACCTCACCAGCAAGGATTTGTCTCCAAGCTCGAGCATGAATACCATCTGCTTCAGGCGACCAGAGGAAGCGGAGCCTCTCTTTTACCTCCTTGTGTTTAGCCGCCTCGAAGTCGGCATCTCTTTTCTGAGATTTGGTTAGGAACACCTGTGTTCCAAGTCCGAGTGCTTTTCTAAATCTGACAGATCTTTCCCGTTTGCGCTCAGCTTTGTCCTCGGCTTCTTGCTGTTGATTTCTTCGTTCTATGTCTTTGATAACGTCGTCAGCGAAGCGGCTAGCTTCTTTCAAGCCAGCCTCTGCCTCCTTCAGTTTTCGGAGTCTGTTTTTGTGGCGGTTCCGCCATTCAACTTGCTGCTCCTCGCTAAGAGAATTCCATGCAACCCTATGATAATACTGGTATTTGTTGAAATATACGAGATAGCTAAGGAAGGTCACAATTGAGAAGTTTGCTGAGCTAGCAAAGAATACAGCCTTGAGTGTGCTTAGCTCAGCAAGAGTCATAAAAAAATATGTTGAATAGGCTGCTATTGGTAGGAGGGTAAAGACTATCAAATATAGCCATGCCTTCCGATTTGAGGGCCAGTCTAGAACCATGATAACACGCTCATCAGTACTCAACTGAAATGATAAGAAAACGAGCATAAACCCGATCAAACCAATAATGATTGCTATTGTTTCGATCAGCAAGATGTCTTCGAAACTGCGCTGTCTTGCGAATGATAGGAGTGTAGGAAGTACCACTGCCGAAAGAGAAATCGACCAGAGGTGTGCCATCGTTTTTTTCATGTCTTCGGCAATTTTTACGATCTCAGAATTCATAACAATCTCCGCTCAAATGACGGCATTGTAGCGTGATAATCATCAATATGTGTATGAAAATCACTTAGCTTGCTTGTGGTGAAGCAGGCACCGTGGAACCAAAGTTGGTGGGATAAGCCCTTGTATGTTTAGATGAGCGTGCCCTGCCCGTCCGGCTTTTGGCTCGAAGTGAGTCATTACTCAAATGAGCAATTGAGTAAATGCGCAAATGAGTGTCCTTGATAAATACCAATAATTGGTATACCTGTTTCTTAGGAGGTGCATCGTGCCCAAAAACACATCCATGTCCCTTGGCGATCACTTTGCCAGCTTTATCGACACCCAGGTTCAGGCAGGCCGTTATGGATCGGCCAGCGACGTTGTGCGCGCTGGTCTGCGCTTGCTCGAAGAGCATGAAAGCAACGTACAGGCGCTCCGAGACGCTCTGATCGAGGGCGAGCAATCTGGGAAACCGCAGCCCTTTGACTTCGATGAGTTCAAGGCGCGCAAACGGGCAGAGCTTAACCAGGCTAACGGATGAGCCTTGTCGCCTTCTCGCCTGCCGCAGCGGCGGACCTCGATAACATTTGGGACCACACCGTCGAGGAATGGGGAGCCGACCAGGCTGCCCGCTATACAGATGATATTCAGAACACCTGTAGCAGCCTTGCACGCGGCGAGAAAAACGGGCGCGACGTGGACGTTCGTTCAGGCTACCTGAAACATGCTGTTGGAAAGCACTTCGTGTTTTTTCGGACCACCGAGACTGGGATCGAGGTGATCCGCATCCTGCACCAAAGCATGGATGTGGGACGGCATCTGTAGTCAAGCTTGCCTCAACTCAAACACTCAGTTACTCTTTTGAGTAAAAACACATATGAGGCAGAATATGAGCATTATTTCCGTCCTGAACCCCAAAGGTGGGTCCGGCAAGACCACCATCAGCACCAATCTCGCCAGATCACTGCACGAGCAGGGACATACGGTCCTGATCGTGGACAGCGATCCACAAGGCAGCGCCCGTGACTGGCACGCCGCCAGCGAAGACAATCCCATCGAGCTGGTCGCGCTGGACCGTCCCAACAACGTCAAGACCCTGACCAGTATGGCCGCAAACTACGACTATGTGGTGATCGACGGTGCGGCAAAGCTGGAGGACATGATCGCTGCCTGCATCAAGGTCAGCGATTTCGTTCTGATCCCAGTTCAGCCGTCGCCATACGACATCTGGGCCGCATCGGACTTGGTGGATTTTATCAAGGCTCGCCAGGAGGTCACGGACGGATCGCCGCGTGCCGGGTTTGTGGTTTCCCGTGTCGTGGAGGGAACCCGGCTTGGCAGTGATGTACGGACGGCGCTTGATGACTACGCCTTGCCGGTCTGCGAAACGACGATCACACAACGGCAGGTGTATCCTCAGACCGCGTCTGAGGGGCTAACCGTGTTCGACGCGGACAACGCCAAAGCGAAGGCTGAGACTACGGCGTTGAGCGACGAGATACTGACGATGATGGCACCGGCGAAAAGGGAGGTGGCGTAATGGCATTGTCCGCAAAACGTCCGAGCCGCGGCGATGACGCCCGTAAGCGCATCTTGCACGAAATCACCGAGACTACCGAGAAAAAGAAACGTCTGAACGCCGAGATTGAAGAGACACTTTATCGGAGAATCAAGATGAGGGCTGTCGAGGAGGGCCGCTCAATTTCTGACATCACCCGCGACCTATGGTCTGAGTATTTGAGTAAGTGAGTGTTTAAGTAAATACTCTACCAGCCGTTGCGCCCGCGCTTCTTGAACCAGCTTTTGCAGAACCCAAGAAACGCAGCCTCCGGGTTCTTTGGCGGTTCTTTTTGTCTGGCGGCATAGGTTCGCCACTCTCCAGCCAGAACCTTTACATCCCATGTCGGGGCCAGTTCCCGCGCCCGTTCAAGGGTATCCGGCGAGAGGGGCAGGACATAGCCGCCCGTCAGCCTGTCTTGGTCCGGTTTGAGGGCATAGTTTTCCAGAAATTCCAGCTTGGGCGTCACGGTCAGGATATCGGCGTCCAGCCGAAAAGCATAATCCGGCATGTGGTTGTGTTCTTGATCTGCTTTGCAGATCGCCCGGACCAGCCGCCGAAATTCCTTGTCCGACGATGTGGAGCCTGTTCTGGCTTTCAGCTTATCCAAGCCGCACTTCCACTCCGGCTGCGTTCCACACTGCTTACGCGCCAGCTCATACAGGCGGCGCTCCAATGGCTTGCGGAGCTGGAAGTAACGCCGATTGAGCGTGAGAACATCGTCACCGGCGATGGCATTGAAGACCCAATCGGACAGGGTGACTTCGAGATCGAGCATACGCCCGTCGCGGGTTTCCCGCACAATACGATAGCGGTCGATCAGGCTGAACCCGTCGATTTGTTCAACGCCACCGGTCGTGATGTTAGTTTCGACTTGGGTGCCTTGAAGGCGCTCTAGCGCGGCTTTCAGGCCGGTGTATCCGGTCCCAGCGACAGGGCGGTTGGTGGCGACCAGAAGGTCATACGCCTTAAATCGAAGAGTTCTATGGACCTGCTTTCCGTCATTTAGAGCAGCCATCACCTGAGAAATGCAGTAGATCAGCACATCGCGGTCATGAACAGTTGCAAGGCCAATCATATTGGGCCTGATTTCCACATAGCTCTTGCCATCGGTGGCGACATAGCGACGTTTCTTTGTGTCTGGCTTGGTCGAGAGCGTGAAGATCGGATGCGCCATCGAGGCCATATCGCCCTTGGGCGCGGCGTCAAAGATATCGCATACGAAGAAATCCCCCTGAGCGTGGCGCAAGGGGAGAAGAGGCGTTCGATCCGGTTTCGTAATATCACCCACCATGTCTGCACTATTCGTAATTTCACCCACCAAGGCAAGAGTTTCGTAGTATCACCCACCGGCGGGCTTTCGTAAGATCACACACCTTCTTTCGTAAGATCACACACCCCCTATCGTAATATCACCCACCGGGAGCCTAAATTCATGCCGATTTAGACAATATTTTCAGTAGCATAGGTGTTGCTATGATTCGCGTAACACAGACTCTAACACATATATAACACCCAGCTTGCCGAGCTGGGCTTGCTTCACCGCCCAGAATCTACATCACGGTTGATAGAACACGCAGGCGTTGACGCCCTCTGTTGTGGCCGTCCACATCGCCCCCAAGACAGCACATGTGGAAGCGTTGCTGGCTAAGAAACGAGGAAGCGCAACGGTCAGCACCAAAGCCAGGACGACACCGCCCAGACCGACCCATGGAAGCCAGCGCCTATCGCTCTGCTGTTTTTCACGCAATTCCTGAATAAGACGCAGCGTCTTCGAATGTTGTGTCGTGGTTTCCTGAAACGATGCGCTTGATCTTTCAGCGCTGTCGAGCAGAACCCCAGCTGCCCTGTTCAAACGCTTGAGGCTGTCAGTAATCCCACCATCGACGGTTTGGCCGATCAGCGCGCCATATTTTTCCGGGTTGGTCTGGTCCCGTGCCGCGAAGGCTGCGATCCGCGCTTCCGTCGAGACCGCGATCTGTTTGTTGGCAACCGTTGTCAGCCCGTCGATCCGGTTGGACATGCTGGCGACCGCCGTGGCCATGAGATCAAGGGTTTCGCGCAGCTCAGCGTCGGAGAGGGCAGGGAACTCCGGTTGGTCAGGATCAGGCGTGTCGGCCATGGCGGGTCATCCTTTGGATCACTGGTCCTGCGGGACGAACAGCCCCTTGAACTCGGGGTCGGCGTAGTAGCGTAGTTTTTGCGCCAGGGCCGAGGGCTGGCCCTGCACCCGCAGGAGCTGCAACTCGGGCGGCATCTGCATGATTTCATCGGGGGTCAGCAGATCGCGGCCCGTGAGATTGTTGCTGAAGCTGGGATTGTCACCAGGCTTGTAGCTGTCGGTCTGGAACCCGGTGGTTTCCTGGCCGATCATCTGGCTCAGCCATTTTGCCGTCTCAAAATCATTCACGCCGAAGACCTGTTGCACCCCGGCATTGGCGATGAAGGTGCCAGCCCGTTCGCCGTAGAGGTCCCTGAGCTGGCTCATGTCCTGCAGGATGGGCCAGAGCTGGAGACCATAGCCCGCCATCAGCCCCATGGCGCGTTCCACGGCCTCCAGACGGCCCAGGGCGGCGAATTCATCCAGCAGGAACAGCGCCGGGCTTCTGAGCCGTCCTGTGGCGCTCTGAGGGGCCGTAGAAGCCCCGGAGAGGGCAGGGGACGCCCCAGAGGGCTTCTGAGAGGCCGCCAGTGTCGCTGACACTTCAGCGTCCCTAGCGATGTCCTGGAGGGCCTGAGAGACCAGAAGGCGCAGCCAGCGGCTGTAGGCATCCATCCGGTTCGGGGGCAGCACCAGAAACACGGAGGTGATCCGGTGGCGCAGGTCCGAGAAATGGAAGTCCGACCGTGATGTGACTTTGGCAATGCGTGGGCTATCCAGAAAATGGGTGTGGCGTTGTGCATTGGACATGACGGAGGCGGCTTCGCGATCTGCCTTGCCAAGGAAGCGGTTGGCAGCACGGGCGATCAGCCCGCTCGCTGCATCGCTGTCCTGCATCAGCTCCAACAGCGCGCGCAGCTTTTCCGGGGGCAGGGTGAGGTATTCCCGGACGGTGGCCAGCGTCCGGCGCTCGCGGTCCTCGTGGCAGACGCAGAACATGATCAGACCGCCGAGGATGGCTTTGGCTTCCTCGTTCCAATGCGCTTCCGAGACCTGTCCCGGCGGGTCCATCACCAGCGCCTCTGTCAGAGAGGCCGCATCCTCGCCCAGATCGAGACTGTCCGGCGTCAGCCTGTCGAGCGGGTTGTAGGCGGCTGACGGCATCCCGGAGACCTTGCCAGTGTCGCTGACACCAAACGGATCGAGGATGTGGGTGGGGCCAAGCCGTCGCCGCGCGTCTCCGGCAATCCGGGCATTCTCGCCCTTGGGGTCGATGACCAGAACGGAGCGGTCCGCCGCCAGTAGGTTCGGGATGACGGTGCCGACGCCTTTCCCCGCGCGCGTCGGGGCGAGGGTGATCAGATGGGCGGGACCGTCATAGCGCAGCAGCCGCCCGGTGCCAGGATTGCGCCCGATCAGAAGACCGTCTTCGCCCTGAAGTTTCTTCAGCTCCTTGCGGTTGGCAAAGCGGGCCGAGCCATGGCTGTCCCCGGTCAGCCCGAAGTAGGCATCGGCCCCGGAGGTCTTGCGCCAGTATTGGAACCCGAAAACGCCACCGATGAAAATACATGGACCAAGAATGGCCCATTCCCACGCGGACTGACCGAGTGGGGGACCAAAGGCCGATATGGCAACAACGCCGCCGATGACGAACCCGAGCATCGCGCCGAACAGGACGGCTCCGATCATCCAGCCCAACAGGATGGGTGTGAAGATCAACCGCCCGAAGAACCGGAACAGACCGTCGAAGAGGCGGATCACGCCTTGCATCAGGATGTGCCGTCAGCATCGGGGGCAGGGGAGGGCGACCCGGAAGGCGCATCGGCGGCGATGGACGGTCCCTCCCAATCCGCGAAGGCCTTGCGATCCTGTTCGCGGGCGAGGTTGCGGATCAGCCGGTCAAGCATGGCGGCGGCACCGGTATCCCGTTCCGCCAGATCGAGCAGCGCACCCCCCAGGATCACCTTGCGCCGCGTATCCATCTTACGTTGTTTGGTGGCTTCCCGATTGCGAATGCCCTGTAGCCGCGCCTTGGCCTGGGCAAATCGTTTCTCTGCGCGTTCCAGTTCTGTTTCTGCCATCGTAAGCCTCCGCCTGTGACGTAGTTCACGTTCTGGTTGAAGGATTCATTATCCACCGTAGAAAACAACCAACACCAACTTGGGGCCTGTCTTTCGGCGGAACATGGCAAACGCAGCACCTGCAATCGGCGAAAGCTTGCAAGAAAGAGCAGGGGGAGAGGTCTGCACTTGAACGGATGCCGTCTGGCGCGAACCCTGAGCTGAGAAACAGTGAAGGGCGCACTTATGCAAACTCTCCACCTGCGGTTCCGAGATTTGCGTGCGATCTCTTCGGGGCAAAGCCCCAGCCGATGGCAGACCCCTTCGATGCGGAGCGCATCGAAATGGAAGGGCGCGCCGCCCCTTCCAAACCTTCCCAGACCAACGTCAGCCGTTGGAGCGCATCCCGAAACCTCGCACCACCGTCTCGGCCGGTGCCCCACCGTGGGGGCCGGTCTGACGGTGGGGCCTCCGTTCTGGGAGCCTCATGTCAGTGGTGCTATTGCCCCTGACATGAGGCTGGTTTGCTGGGCGCAAACCGCAAAGAACAATCCACGCCCTGCCGCCCCCCATGAGGCTGGGCAGGGGGTGGATTGTTCCCTGCAAGCCCGTGTCTCAGAGGTCCGTTGGATCCCTTCGCACGGTCGGTCTTTTCCCCTCCGGCCCCAGCGTTGTGGGGCGCGGGCCTCCGGCGAAAAGACGGCTGACCAGACGGCCAATGTCGGGGCATTGGCCGAGGTCAGCATCGGCGCGGATCGGCGGTGCGAGCGCGCACTGCGACATCGTCTCCGTCGAGGGGCGCGCTGATGGCCAGCTACCACCTCTCCGTCAAGACGATCAAACGCAGCGCCGGGCGCTCTGTCGTGGCCGCAGCCGCCTATCGCGTCGGTGAGCGCATCGAGTGCCAGCGTGAGGGCCGTATCCATGACTACACCCGCAAGCAGGGCATCGAGGAGACCTTCATCGTCGCCCCCGAGTCTGCCCCGGCCTGGGCACAGGACCGCTCGAAACTCTGGAACGAGGCTGAGGCCAGCGAGACCCGCCGCAACTCTGTCACGGGTCGCGAGTGGGAGCTGGCCCTGCCGTCCGAGATCAGCGACGAGGACCGGTCGCAGATCACCCGCCAGTTCGCCGAGGAGCTGGTCAGCCGCTACGGCGTGGCCGTCGATGTGGCGATCCACGCACCACACCGCGAGGGCGACCAGCGCAACCACCACGCCCATGTTCTGACCTCTACGCGTAAGCTGGAGGCCGAGGGGTTCACGGCCAAGACGCGGGTGCTCGATTCCGCGAAGACCGGCGGCGTCGAGATCGAGCAGATGCGCGGCGTCTGGGCCGAGTTGCAGAACCGGGCACTGGAGCGCGTCGGCGAGGTCGAGCGGGTTGATCACCGATCCCTTGAGAAGCAGCGCGAGGCAGCGCAGGAGCGTGGCGACACGCTGTCCGCCGAGGAGTTGGACCGTGACCCCGAGCTGAAGCTGGGACCGGCAGCAAACTCGATGGAACGGCGCGAGAAGGCAGCAGCCGAGCGTGAGGGACGGGAGTATGTGCCGGTCACAGAGCGGGGGGCCGTCGTCCATGCCGCGCGCCAAGCGCGGCTGGCATTCCAAGAAATGCGCGAGCGACTGGACGTGGCGCGGGAAGTCTACGGCGCGGCGCGTGACGAAGGGCAGGGGCGTGTCTCTGCCGGTCTGGCGGCACTCCGAGCGGCAGCATCAAAAGAGCGGGGCGCGGGGGCTTCGGACGATATCCGGGAGCGGCTGGCGCGGATCACCGGGCGGGACGAGCCGGAACGCGGTGTGCAGAGTGACGAAGAACCGAAGCGTTCTGCGCAGGAGCGGTTACGCGAGGCGCTGGACAAGGATCAGGGGGCCGAGCGGGATGTGGGCGTCGAAGATGGCGAGAACCCGTCGATCCGCGAACGGCTGGACGATGTGTTGAACAAACCCCGCGAGCGGCTGGAGATCGAGGACAAACCGGAGAAGGACCGTGAAGTTGAGAGCGAGAAGGAAATCGACAGGGACGTGGATCGTGACCGGGGCCTCAGTCACTGACGAGACGGTGTGAGGTCGTTTCCCCAGTCTTCATCGGAATGCTTGCCTGAGAGAACCCGACACCAACCAAGAAAGAAATGACGCCCGTCGCAGTTTTGAATTCGCGGACTTTGATCGCATTCTGCGTCAGGCGCGTCCTGGCAGTGACGAGGAGCTTTTCCCGACTATCATCACCTATGGTCCGCATGATCCAGAGACCATACCAGCTCGGTCCTTTGCGTTCAGGGTCAGCCTTGCACAGCACTTCGACTGTGTGACCTCTTTCAGCGAGTTCGCGAAGACCTTGTTCGGTCGTAACGTTTGGTTCGAGGTCTGCAATGGCGGTCATAGGATGCTCTTTGATAAACAGGTGTATTCCTATGTGCCAGAATGCAGCATGATCAGCAATCGTATACTATTGAATTCATCTTGCTAAAAATATCCTCCGGGGAATGCCCGTGAGGGCAGGGGGCAGACAGCCCCTTCTTTAAGATATGCTGCGGCTGATCTAATGGCTGGTAAGAGCCCACTTTGACCGATGCTGCGAAGCGAACCAATGACTGCTCTATGTTTTCTTTCACACGAGACTGGAAACATAATTGTCAAAGTGCCTGCGCGAGTAGAATTCCGGCTGAGAGTGTTGCCAACCCAAGCGCCCATGGTCGAATTGCACCGCGCTCAAAGCGGTCGGACAATGGACGCGCCGCGACAAGAGTCAGTGGAACAAATGGCGCAAGAGATGCCGCGAACGCGAGTTGCGGAGCACGGATCAAGCCTACAATAGCGAGCGCGCCGATGGAGAGAGCCATGCCGAAGCCGAAGAAGGCGTTCTGGGTCGCAGCCGACCTTCGCGTCTCGACGGTGGAGTAGAGAATTGCCATCGGCGGGGCACCGACCCCCGTCAGGGTGCCCATGACCCCGCCAGTCAAACCTGCCACGAACAGGGTCGCTGGCGTGATCGCTACTGACAGCCCAGCCACACTGAGGGCGACGGCAAACAGGACAATGACAGCGACGATGACTGGAAGTAGATCGGTTCCAACGACTGCACTCGCAACCAAAGCTGCCAAGACCGCGCCGACGAGGCGACCGGCGAGACCGGGAGGCAAATCGGAACGGACGACCGCATCGCGTGCGCCGAGCAAGGAGCCGACACCGATCAAAAAGCCAAGCAGCAAGATCGTCCCCGGCACCCATTCAGGGGCCATTATTGTCATGGTCGGCGCGGCGATCATCCCGAACCCCGCGCCGGAGAGCTTCTGGATTACTGTCCCGCAGACAACGGCTATGGCGCAAACGAGCCATGGGATGAAAGCTGGAAGAAATTCCGTCAGGACATCTGGCATTGAGGGGTAATTCACTGTTTTAAGTAGCATGATTTGCGTTGCGGAAGGTCAGAGCGGAGGGCCGTTTCCACAACATGACAACTATTGCCGTGGCCGCAACCTGAACCGCGCCGAAGGCGATCATCGCAGATAAGAGACCGAGCATATCGGCTAAAGCTCCGCTGGCGATCACAGGCAGCGAAAATCCGAAATACGCATAGACGAACAGACCCGCCGTCGCCCGCGCACGGTCGTCCGGCGCACGCAAGGAAACTTCTGCCAGTGAGGCGAGATAGGTGAAGCCGTAGCTTGCCGCGCTGGTGATGCAGGTGCCAATGAGAACCAGGGTCAGAACTTTTAGCCAGACACCAATCAGAAGGACGAGAAAGCCGAGCGGGATCAGGACAAATCCGAGGGCGAGCGCCCGCTCGTTGGTCATGCGACGGGCAATCGGCTGACAGAGAAAACCCACGAAGATCGCCAGAAAGATGACAAGACCCGTCCATCCCCCGAGGTCGTTCGCTGCAAGTTCCAGCGGAACAACAGCGATGGTCATGCCGGTTGTGGACCAGGCCAGCGCCATTGCCGCCCCGAACACCCAAGTGCCAGCAGGGAAGACCGGGAGACGCAGAAGCGATACCGGCTTGGGTTTGTCGATGCGCGGCAGTCCAAAGGCAATCAAGGCAAGGACCGGAGCCGCCACGAACAGAGCAATATAACTCGCGGGTAGGAGCGTCGGCCCCTGCACACCGAGGCTGATACCAGTCGCTAGAGCGCCGCCGCCAAAGCCGAGCGACGTGGCGGAGGTGACAATGAGAGCCGCGTTCTTTGCGCGGCACGTCCCGAGAATTTCCGTCATGTAAGCTGTTCCGGCGGTCGTCGCGAGACCTGTGCCGATCCCGAGCAGGAAGCGTGCGATCACAAGACTTGTCCAGCTTGGAACCTGCACAAGGAGTGCCGTTGCAACGGCCCCGAGGATCAACGCAAGGGCAATCGGAACCCGTCGCCCGATCCGGTCCGACAGCCCACCAAGCAGCAACAGCGTTGGCATGAGACCTCCTGCATAGGCCGCGAAGGCGAACGTCACTGCCGTCGCCCCGACATCACTTTCGGCTGCATAGGCATCGTAGAGCGGAGCCTGAAGGTTCACGGCGAAGGTGACTGTAAACAGACCAAGGGCAAGTAGCGAAACGGGGATGATTTTCGACATGGGGCGGACCTCGGAGATTGACTTAAGATCGGAATGCCATGAGACACAGAACATGACAATTTTTCTATTGTACTAGATACAGTGAGATTATGAAGAAAGCCCGATACATACGCTTGGCCGATACGCTTTCGACCGCGATCCACGAGGGCAAGCTGGCTCCAGGCACCAAGCTACCCACGCATCGCGCTTTTGCGGAGCAGTTCAATGTGGCCCTCGCCACAGCAACGCGCGCCTACGGAGAGCTTGAACGCAGGGGCATGATTGTCGGTGAGGCCGGTCGCGGCACGTATGTGCGCGACCTTGGCTTGCCAATGACGCTTGGTGTCCGGCAGACTGCCAGCGATGGCCTCATCGATCTGGTATTCAACATGCCGGGTGACGCGGCCGATGCCGATATGTTGCGCGCGGGACTCCGGCGGCTTGCGGCGGCGGGCGATCTTGAGGCGATGCTGCGCTACCAGCCCCACGGCGGGCGGACGCACGAACGCCGGATTATCGCCGAAAGCCTCATATCAACGCTTGGTCCCATTGACCCCGAATGCCTGTTGGTCACGTCCGGTGGCCAGCATGGGCTGGCGATCATCGTCTTCGGGCTTTTTCGACGCGGTGACGTAATCGCGACCGACACCCTGACTTATCCCGGTTTCAAATCCGTCGCGGCGTTGCAAGGTCTCGAACTCGTTCCGGTAGAGGGGCGGGGCGGCATGATGGATCCGGATGATCTGGAAAGACAATGCTGTCAGCGGAAGGTGCGGGCGATCTACCTGATGCCGACTGTCCATAACCCTCTGGGGGCTGTTATGGACGAAGCGACACGCGTTCGGCTGATCGAGATAGCGCGCAAGCATGATCTGTTGGTCATCGAGGACGCTGCCTATGCCTTTCTGGAGCCCGACCCGCCAACAAGCCTCATCGCCCTTGCGCCGGAGCGAACAGTTTATGTGGGGGGCTTTTCCAAGAGCCTTGCGACAGGGTTGCGTCTGGGCTACGTGATCGCCCCCGCGACACAAATCGACAGATTGCTTGAGGCAATCCGGGCAACAACTTGGAACGCTCCGGCGCTGATTTCCGGTCTGGTGACGGGTTGGGTGGAAGATGGTACGCTGGTCAGCTCGGAAGAAAACCGAAGATGGGACGGTGCAGAGCGCCAGCTGCTCTGCCGAACCGCTCTGGATGGATCGTCCATCCTGTCACATCGCAACGCAGGCTTTGCCTGGTTGCCGCTTGAAAAGGGTGTTCGGGCCGAGCCTATCGTCACACGCCTGAAAGAACACGGCATCTCGGCATCCGGCGCAGAGCCTTTTGCAACGACTGTTGCAGTACCACAGGCTCTACGGCTCGCCTTTGGTGGCGTTCCGAAAGATGAGTTGAAAGAGGTTTTTCAGATGGTCCGAGAGGCCGTTGAGGTCGCTACGGCTTCGTAAGGACACTTCGAAAGCTGACGTTCGTGCAGGTGTAGCGAAATAGCGCTTCGTCCCGCAGACCGGACAGGCAGGACGATGCGCACGCTGCAAAAGCATAGCTGTGATCCCGGCACAGCGCCGGTCTCGCTTTGAGCGATAGACAGGGCAGGGGATCAACGGGCTGACACCCGCTCACCCCAACCCTGACAGTTTCCAAATTCTATTGATCCGCCTGCCATCCTGTCAGGTCCGAGAAAACCGGCAAGCGCCGCCTGTGGCGTCGGTTCCGGTCGAGAATTCCGGTTCCTCCCACGCGCAGGCGCGCGGTTCCCTCCCAAATTCACGCCCTCCACCCGGTTGTCACGGCCCCGCCAGGCCGTAGGACGGGCTTTGCCCTTACCTGCTCTGCCCTTCGGAATGCATGGGCATTCCAAAGATCAGAACAGGAAGGCCCGCCCATTGGCGGAAAGGGGAAGAGACCCGGCCCGCGTCACGCAAGGAGGGTCACAAATGACCGTAGAGAAGTTTGACGTTTATTCCCATGTCACCAACCAGATCATCGCCCAGATCGAGGCGGGAACACCGCCTTGGCGCAAGCCGTGGACCGGTGGCGGGGCATCGGTCAGCTTGCCGGAACGGTTTAACGGCGAAGCCTATCGGGGTATCAACATTCTGATGCTTTGGGCGACAGCGATGGCGAAAGATTACAGTTCAGCCCGCTGGATGACGTTCAATCAAGCCAAGCAGCTTGGGGGCCATGTCCGCAAGGGTGAGAAATCCGCCACGGTCGTGAAATACGGCACCGTCGAGCGCGAGGACGAGAGCGGCGAGGAACGCCAGATCCCCTATGCCAAGGCCTACCGCGTGTTCAACGCTGATCAGATCGAGGGCTTGCCTGCTGAATTCTACATCCTGCCCGGTTCGCCCCGTGATCTGGGCACGGTGGCCGACCCTGCGCTGGAGGCGTTCTTTGCTGCGACCGGCGCGCAGATCGACACGACCGAGGAGCCGCGCGCCTATTACGACATCAAGACCGACCGCATCCACATGCCGCCGATTGGCACGTTTTATCGGGCTGCTGGGTATTTTGGCACCTTGGCCCATGAGACAATCCACTGGACAGGCGCGACAAAGCGGCTGGATCGTTTGGGCCGGTTCAATGACCGCAAGGCCTATGCGTTCGAGGAACTGGTCGCCGAGATTGGCAACTGCATGCTTTGCGCGCAGATCGGGGTGGAGCCTGAATTCGACCAGAGCGCGGCCTATGTCGAAGGGTGGCTGGAGGCGATGAAGGAAGACAGCCGCGCGATTTTCCGCGCCGCGTCCGAGGCGCAGAAGGCCGTGGATTACATCATGAATCGCACCGCGCAGGCCGAGCGGATGGCGGCTGAGTAGTGGCCCGCATCGCTAAAATGATCGAGGCTCCCGTCAGCAGGTGGGGGCCTTTTGTGTTGTGGTGTGATCCTGGGCGAGGGGCGGTTTCAGGATGACCTGTCGGTGGGCAACCTGAAGGCCACCCGCCAACAGGCCCGGCGCTTCGCGCGGACGGGCATGGAATACCCGGATGCAGTGACCGGTAAGCGGTGTTCATGGCCATTCGCTGTACCGCGCATGAACAAGAAAGATGCGGGACCTTGCTGCCGTAAACCCCTTTAATGTGAAGGCCCGCTTTGTAATCACAACACCTGGGCGATAGGTTGGTTATCAGAGGGCGCTGTTAGCCAGCGCTTCGGGGTGAGGCAATTGATTATTTTCATAGCGGGTACAATCATCTTCCTAGTCGCTTATCTGTTCGGCTCGATCCCGACAGGATATCTCGCCGGGATGCTTGTGAAGGGTATCGATATTAGAGAACACGGCTCCTTCTCGAGTGGTGCTACCAATGCGCTGCGCACTTTGGGAAGATGGCCTGCGGCTGCTGTTCTGTTGATCGACGTGCTTAAGGGCGTTGCCGCGATCCTATTCGCTATATGGTTTTTCTCGTGGCTGTCAGAAGTCCAGCTAAGCTCAAATCTTTCCACCGTAGACACACAAACGAAAGGCTCGTGGTTTGTTGCATTGGCCGGTATCGGCGCTTTGGTCGGCCATAGCCGTTCGATTTGGCTCGGTTTTGCTGGCGGTAAGTCCGCCGCGACCGGCCTCGGTGTTCTTCTCGGGATGTCTTGGCCAATTGGGCTTGGAGCAGCCCTTGTGTTTGCCATCAGCTTGGCTGCATCGCGAATTGTGTCAGTAAGTTCAATGTCGGCAGCCACGGCTGCTGTCGCCTTAGTTCTCGCGTTAGAACGGCCTTTACCTTATCGGATTCTAGTTTGCGCAGGCGCTCTCTACGTCATTTTTCGGCACAGAGCGAATATTCAAAGGCTCTTGAATGGAGCGGAGCCGAAGTTGGGACAAACTAGCCCAGCCAAAGAACCCTAGAAGCCGAGCCAGTATCTTTAAGAGAAGTCATTCATGCGTTTCGCAGCATCCGTCGCTCTGGGCTCTTTTGCCTCTTTCGCCGCGTGATGGACGAACGGCGGCAACTCAGATTGCAGCGGCGAAAACGGTCGATACTGGTGAAAAACGCGGGCCGTTTTTGAACGTCACTCAGTTCGGTCTGCCACCCTTTGTTTATTCGCCGAAGCCCACATCTGACCTCAAAGCGCAGAGGTTGCCATCAGGGTCCACAAATTCGGCAGTGGTTCCCCAAGTGTGCTCAATGACATTCACATCGATGCCCTTGTTCTTGAGTGCCGCGCTTGTCGCCAGAACGTCGGGGACGTTAAAGCGGAACTTTGTCGGATTTTGCTCGATGGTTTTTGTTTCATCAGAAGCGACGCCGCCAGTTTCAACCATCAAATATGTATCGCCCAATAAGAAGGTGGTCAGTTTTTCGCCAGGACGGTCAATCATGTGCAAGGTCTTCAGTTCAAGAACCGAACCGTAAAACTCCACACACTCTTCATAGTTCTGTGTGAAGAGAATAATTCCCGCCATTGTGAATTTCATGTTTATCCCGTTCTTTGACTTTTGACCGACGACTGGCTCATAATGATGAACGTACAAGCTCAAGTAAGGTTTAGATCAAGCGCTAACTTGCCTGTTACAAAACCCTGCCTGGATCGAGGGGTAGCCATCTGATTCAATCGTCCTGAAGAACAGGAGGATCGGGCGATGATGGGACGGTTGGAGGCGCAGGAGAACCTGTTTTATCGGTTCCGGATCGAGGATCACGTTCCCCAAAATCACCTATTGCGCAAGATTGATTGGCTCTTTGATTTCGATGCTATCCGCCACGAGCTGGCGGACCTGTACAGCCACACGGGCCGCCCGTCTGTCGACCCTGAGCTGATGTTGCGAATGCTTTTGGTCAGCTATCTCTATGGCATCCGATCTGAGCGGAGGCTGGTCGAAGAGGCCCATCTCAATCTTGCGTATCGGTGGTTTTGTAAACTGGGGCTTGAGGGCCGTGTGCCGGACCGCTCGACCTTCTCCAAGAACCGACATGGCCGGTTCGCCGATGGCGATGTAATGCGCCGCCTATTTGAAAGTGTCGTTGAGAAGTGCGTGGCCTTTGGCTTTGTCGGGGGCACCGACGCAGCGGTCGATGGCAGCACCATCGAAGCCGATGCCAACAGAGACCGGAAGGGCACACCGCACGAAATTGAGAAGATCTGGTCGCGCAAAGAGCAGGTGCAGCGTCCGGTCGCAGAGTTCCTGGCGAAGCTGAGTGAGGATGATGTGCCTGCGCAGCCAGGGCCAAAGCATAAGCCGCCCAAGTATATCTCTGAAACCGATCCGGATGCCGCATGGTCGTTGAAAGACGGGCCAGGACGCTTCAGCTATGAAACAAACTACATGATCGACACCGACCATGGGATCATTGTGGACGTTGAGGCGACACCGGCGCGGCTGAGCCAAGAAATCGTCGCGGCGAAGAATATGCTGGAGCGCAGCGCCAAGCGGCATGATTTCCACCCTGACCGTATTGCGGCTGATGGATCATACGGCACGGGGCCGTTTCTGGCGTTGCTGCTGAAGCGCGAGATTACACCGCATATTCCTGTGCTGGATCGCAAGCATCAGACCAAGGGCAAATACGACCTCAGCCATTTCCAATATGACGCCGACCGCGACAGCTATACATGCCTCGAAGGCCACGAAATGCCGCTGCGCCGTATCAAAGAAGACGCCCGCGTGAAGGCATACTATGCGAGTAAGGAAACCTGCGGTTCCTGCCCGATCCGGAAAGCCTGTACCGACGCACCGTTCCGGACTGTCACCCGCCACATGGACGAAGAAGCTCGTCAAACGGTCCGGGACTTGCGCCATACCTCGGCATACGAGGTGAGCCGACGACGACGCAAAAAGATTGAGATGTTGTTTGCCCATCTGAAACGACACCTCGGCCTAAGACGCCTCCGGCTCAGAGGACGAAAAGGAGCCAACGAAGAATTTCTCCTCGCAGCAACCGCCCAGAACCTAAAACGTATGGCCAAAATGGTTCCGAGTTGAGGATCTAAACCGCGCCTCGTGCCATCAACCAAAAACACAGCCTTTGACCGCGATTACAGCGGGTTGGGAAAGCTCGCCCTGGCCGAACACAACATCTAGTGGGTCGAGTTTTTCACCAATATCGGT
>JBARUV010000283.1:0-3470 GCA_049645905.1 Sulfitobacter sp. | reverse complement strand
TATTGCGCCCATGAGGTCAGGATATCCAACGGATAAGCGGCTGTTGCGATTTTCATGGCGTCTCTCCGGCGGTTGCATGCGCCATATTGCGCAGCTTGCGGATAGCTTCAAGCGCCGGTTGATATTGCCTGTGGTATGCGCGACCTGATAAACACCGTCAAATCAGATTGTTGATTTCGACCCACAAGGACGTCCCATGAGCAAAATTGTTATCTTGACCGGTGCAGGTATCTCCGCCGAAAGCGGCATCGAAACTTTTCGTGCCGAGGACGGGCTGTGGGCACAACACCGTGTCGAAGACGTGGCCACACCGGAAGGCTTTGCACGCGATCCCGAACTGGTGGTGAATTTTTACAACGCACGCCGTGCGCAGCTAGCCGAGGTTGACGCAAACGCCGCACACCGCGCCCTTGCCCGCCTTGAGGCAAATCACGACGGCGAGGTGATCGTGATCACCCAGAATGTGGATGACCTGCACGAACGTGGTGGGTCACAAACCGTGATGCACATGCATGGAGAACTGAAATCGGCGCTTTGTGCGGCCTGCGAACAACGCTGGACGGCGCCCCTCGTCATGGCGCCGGGCGATACATGTCCGTCTTGCAAATCCCCTGCCGCGCGGCCTGACATCGTTTGGTTTGGCGAAATGCCCTATGACATGGACACGCTGTCCGATCATCTGTCACAGGCCGATATTTTTGTTGCCATCGGCACCTCGGGCAATGTCTATCCTGCTGCGGGTTTTGTGGCCGAGGCGCGCCGCGCCGGTGCCCATACGATTGAATTCAATCTCGAACGCTCTGCCATTGGCAGCCAGTTTGAGGAACATCGCACGGGTCCCGCATCGCAAACGGTAACAGCGTGGGTTGAGGAAATCCTCAACCCCGCCGATGTGCGCGGCATTTTTTGATGCCCGGCACAGGCCAGCCCGCCCCTCCCGGCTAGTTACCGTGTTTCATCGAACCCTGACCGGGCTTGCGTTCGCTATCCACAGGGATCGTCACTTTGACATCACCGGCCTTTTCGAACGTCAGGGTAACGGTGATTTCGCCCCCCTGCTCAAGAGGCGCCTTTAGGCCCATGAACATCACGTGGTCACCGCCACGTTGCATCATATGCGTTTCGCCCGCAGCGATCGGAATACCGCCTTCGATCTCGGTCATTTTCATCACGCCGTTTGCGTCTTCGATATGGGTATGCAATTGGACCCGCGCGGCAACATCGGACGCGACCGATATCAGCCTGTCATCGCTGTCGCTTTCGTTCATCAACATCATAAACGCCGCGCCTGTCGGCGAAGACGGCGTAGAACTGCGCACATAGGCGTCTTTGATCATGATGTTCTGGGCAAACGCAGGTGCGCTCAGGGTCAGGAGTGCGGCAGAGGCCGCGACAAGAAGTCGTTTCATGGAATCGTCCTTTGATATGTTTGAAAAGTGCAGTGTTTTCAGAACATCAAAGGGGGTGCACGCGATGGTGGCGCGGGCAGTGGCAACATAGGGGTGGGCTTCGCGCCCATGAACTGGCCCGACACAAACCGGACAAGTTTCTGAGGTGCCGCAAAGGCAGGCAGCGCGCCCTCGACCAGTACATTCAATGCGGCATCCGGGCACATCTGCGGAGTGTCGGTTGGTTGCCCCTGGGCATCGACATAGACCGCGACAGGCCCCGCTCCGGTACACAATACCATTTGCCCTGCGGCCGCCGAGGCACCACGCGCCACCGCCATGCTCTGGCTGGTCACTGCCAGAATCAGGGCCAATAAAAGGAATGTCAGTGTGCGTATCATCTTGCCCTTTTATCTAGGTGAATAGTGACCTGATTTCGAGCGGCAAAATGGCAAAAGCCCCGCACCATGACGGGACGGGGCTGTTGTACTCGGATAGCTCGCAGACGGCGCTTAGGACAGCGCGTCAGCTTCCATACCGGATTTCTTGATGGCTTTCTTGATCTTCAGCGCGTTGGCAGACAGATCGATGTCTTTTGCCTTGTCCAGAAACTTGTCCAGACCGCCCCGGTGATCAACCGAACGCAGCGCAGCTGCAGAAATGCGCAGTTTGAACGAACGGCCCAGCGATTCGGACTGAAGCGTGGTGTCGTTCAGGTTTGGCAAAAAGCGACGACGCGTTTTGTTGTTGGCATGGCTTACATTGTTGCCCGACATGGGGCCTTTTCCGGTCAATTCGCAAACGCGTGACATGGGTTTATCCTCTTGGCTTTGTCGCCACGGCCCCGGAGGTTTCTGCGGAGGCGTTGCAACATCTAAAAGGGGCCGCCCTGAGCGACCCTGAAACTTGTTTGCTGGCTTTAGTGGGAATCGCGAAAGGCGTCAACCCGCAGGACGCGTTCCGAATGTGTTTGATGCCTGCATTGCACTCTTTGACGCAACTTTCGATCGGCAATTGCGCCAAAATCATCCACTGCCCCCATCTACCAGATACCCGTGCCGGTCTTTCAGGCATGCAGCCTGCCAAAACTACATTGTCACGTTTCATGAAGCCCCCAAGAAAGCACCGAATTTCATGCTCTCCTGAACAATTCCCGTCGCTTTTCCTTTTGCATCCCCTCCACCGATTTGCGACACCTGCCCCATGAACATTCGTATGCAAGCCCTCGCAGTCCACCTTTTAACCGCTACAGGTGCCGTCTTTGCGATGCTGGCCATGCTCGCAGCCGTGGACGGCGAATGGGACCTCATGTTCCTGTGGCTCGTCGTTGCCTTTTTTGTGGATGGGATAGACGGCCCGCTGGCGCGCAGATTCGACGTGAAAACCAATGCGCCGGAATTTGATGGCGTGCTGTTGGACCTGATCATCGATTACCTGACCTATGTGTTCATTCCTGCCTTCGCGCTGTTCCAGTCCGGGCTTATGGATGGCTGGAGCGGTTGGGTGATGATCATCGTCGTCACCTTCGCGTCGGCCATGTATTTCGCCGATACCCGCATGAAAACAATGGACAATTCGTTCTCCGGATTTCCAGGGTGTTTCAACATGCTGATATTGGTTCTGTTTGCCCTGTCGCCGCCATGGTGGATGTGCCTGATTATTGTGACGATCCTCTCGGTGGCGATGTTTGTCCCGATCAAGTTCGTCCACCCTGTCCGCACCGAACGCTGGCGCGTGCTTACCTTGCCTATGGCATTGGCCTGGACATTCTTTGCCGGCTGGGCTGCCTGGGTCGATTTCCACCCGCAAAGCTGGGCGCACTGGGGTCTTGTTCTGACAAGCATCTATCTCTTGGGTGCCGGTGCGGTGCAGCAACTGATCCCCCAACAGGAATCCTGACGCCGCGGCAGCTAGAATGTCGCGCGTTAGCTGGTGCTTACCTTGGCAGCCAGATTTTCAGAACTTCGCAATGAAGTTAATGAACACGCCTTCGTTGTCATAGGTCAGATCACTCAGATCATCCGAAAAGCGTCCGGTGTTATATCCGACGCCCAGCTTCACGTTGTTGCCGATGTGGCGGTA
>JBARUV010000282.1:0-20557 GCA_049645905.1 Sulfitobacter sp. | reverse complement strand
TCGCAGATCGTAGAACTGTCGCCATCCTTTCCGCCGATCGAAGGCCTTCCGGAGGAATTATGGAAGGAGCAGACCTGTTCCAATTGCCACTCATGGACCAAGGATGCGTTGTGTACGCAGGGCACAACCTATGTCACTGCCAACAACCAGCGCGCGCTGTCCAAGGAACATCCCTTTGGCGGGACGTTCAAGCAAGGTTTGCGCGTTTGGGCCAGCGAAGGCTGCAACTAGGGCTCAGTCTGCTGAAGTTGTAATAAAGAAATAGACCCATTCCCCTTTGAAATCCGCGTTTTTCGCCCGGGTCTCGGTAACGCGTTCTTTGAGAAATTGCAGGTAAGCCCCTGCGGGTTCCTGCAGCGGTCTCGTGCCCTCGTACAGCGGGTGCGATGCAGCAAATGCAGCGGCGATTTCCTGACCGAAAGGGGCGCTGACAGTCAGCTCAAGCGAGGGACTGCCATCAGCGCGCGCGCGCCCCACGCTAAGCGCCGCCTTGGCTGTTGCAAATTCCAGCGGCACCACGTCGTTGGGTTGCAGGTGGATCACACTGCCATCAGCGGCAAAATAATCGACATAGATATAGCTGTCATAGTCGGGGGCGGTCAGATCAAGACTGAGCCGTTCACCGTCCGCATAGGCAAAGGTGCGTGCAAAACCATCTGATCCGATTACCGCCGGATTGGTCAGTTGTTCGGTCGATTGTGGCAGGCCGATCGCTGCGATGCCTGCCAGTGCGCCGCATTGGGGTCGTGGCAGGATCAACAGTTGATCCGACACCGGGATCGAGTCACCGACCTGCGCACGCAGGGCTTCCAGCACAGGCGCGCGCAACCCTTCCTGCGGAATATGTCCGCGCAGCTCCAACTGGCCGGTTTCCGGGATGAACATGGTTTGAAGCCGCGCGCAGGGTACTGCCGCAAGGATACCTCCGATCCCGTCGCGTATCTGGGCTGAAGCGGCTGCCAGATCGCCTTGTCGGGTGAATGCGGCAATGGCCGCAAGGGAGGCGGGCGACACCGGTGCATCCTGTTCGCCAGACCACGCAAGAACTGCTTTACCCGCGGTTGCTGGCAAGGTCAGGGTGTGGGCCTTTGGGGCAGAAGGGGGCGTGGGCGGGGCAACGGTTGCGTCAAACGCCGCAGCAGTTTGCGGTGCGACGGGCAGCGTGGCGGCAGGGAGCAGCTCTTGGGGTGCTGACGAAACAGGCAAGGCAGCAGGTGCATTGAGCGCGGCCAATGTTGTGGTTGGGGCGTCAATTTGTGCCGCGACGATCTCTGAGGTTGCAATGCTGGCGTCTAACGCGGTTGCCGGGGCGGTCGATTGCGAAACGCGCAAGGCCGCCGTGCTGGAAACGAGTACGGGCGTATCGGGTGCGGTGGCGTCAAGCCGGTCACTGACGGGCTGAGCTTGCTGAGCGCGTGTGCGGGTGATCGTGCCTGCCTGCGCGGTGGTGGGGGTGGTTTTGGTTTCGCTTACGGGATCAGCTTGCGATTCCTTTGGTGCTGCGCGGCTGCGCGGGGCGTTCGCAGCTTCTATTGAAAAGCGGGATTTTGGCACTGGCTGATCGGCTACAGGTTCGGTTTTGGTTGCAAGCGCAATCGCCGCAAGCCCTGCGCCATGCATCAACACGGAGACGCATAAAGCGAGCGACCAGAGACGCCCGCTCACGGGGCCACCGGTGTGACAACCAGCACGATATCGCGCGCGCCTGCGGCCTCCATCCGCGCAACAAGCGGCAGTACCGCAGACAGAGCAGCATTGCGGTGGGCATTCACCCGGATCAGTGTGGTGGCATCATCAGAGATAACGTGAAGAATGCGTTGGTTCAGGGCGGTCTCTGGCTGGGCCACCCCGTCAAGCGCAAGCGCCCCATTGCTGGCGATCGATATGGTGACACCGCCGCCGGGCATGTCGGTGCCGGTTAACGCGATTGCCGGCGTGACATCAAAAGGCGCTGTTGCATCCATCCGGCCGATCAACATGAAAAACACCAAAAGGAAGAAAACCACATCGATCAGCGGAAGGATGCTTTCGGGTGGTTCCTTGCGGGGCACATGGGTCAGTTTCACGGGGCGGCCACCTGCAGAATGCGCAACTGGCCTGCACCGGCCCCTGTCAGCGTGTCCATGAGGCTGACCAGCGACTGGGTGCTTGCACGCAGAGCGGGCAGGATGGTGATGGGGGTCTGTGGTGCGCTTTGAACACGCTGGGCGAGGGCGGCAAAGCTAACGGGCTGTCCGCGCAGGTATGGTTGCCCGTCGCCGCCAAGGCGGATCAGCAGCGGTGTGGTGTGTTCCGGATTTGTGGTGGAGACAGCGCCGTCGCTGGTCTGCTGTGCCATCGGGATCATATCAAGGTTCAGGTAGGTGGAGGTCACCATGAAGAATACCAGCATAATCAAAAGAACGTCGATCATCGACACCAGCGAGATCAGCCGTTGAGGGGATGCGGGGCGGGCAAGCTGCACGGGCTAACCCGCCTCGTGGGTGGCAAAAAGCTGACCCACACTGGTTTCGATTTCGGTGGTTGCGCGTGCAATACGTTCGCTCAGCACACTGGCCGCAATGGCTGCCGGGATAGCGACCAGCAAACCCGCTGCAGTGGTTAAAAGTGCCTGCCAAATGCCGGCGGCCAATAGCGACGCGTTGGCGGCGCCTTCGGCAAGGGCCAGTTCCTGAAAAGACTGGATCATGCCCAGCACAGTGCCGAGCAGGCCCAGAAGCGGACTGATCATGGCGACAAGCTCCAACAGGCGGATGTGACTGCCTAGCTGTGCAATCTCACGGTTACCACGCCATTCAAGATCAGCCTCGATCCCCGCGCGCGATTTTCCCGATTGAAGGCCCAGCATCGCGGCGTGGGTTAACCTGTCCGCGGGGGAGGCGCGCGCTTCAAGCGTGCTGATGGCGGCATGGCGGTCGCCCTTCGCCCAGGTTTCGATTGCTTGGCCGCGTGCCGCAACACCGCCCGTGACGCCGCGCAACTGAACGACTTTGACAACGATCAGGGCGAAGGTAAACAGCGACAACACCAGCAGTACCCAGACAATCGGGCCACCTTCGCTTAACTTTTGGATCAGCCCCTGCATCGCTATTTGACCAACGCGGCAGAGGTGCGGCTGACCAGATCAAGAAAGGGAAAACAATCCGTCTCTTCCTCGTTCTGGGGTCTGCAGGAGGCAAGTTCGTGCAGCAGCACTTCGCTGATATCTGCGCAGGCAATCTGCGGGATTTCGAATAATTTGACCGTGGTGCGCGCCGCCGGAAGCGGGGCCGCGTCAATGGTCAGCAGACGGTCAATGACACCGTCGGTATTGAGAATCGCAAGCGACATCTCAAACCCCTCAAAACTCTTTTCGGTCTGGTTGCGGAACAGGAAGAACGCCCGGCAACCCGCATTTTCCGCGGCTTCGAACTTGTTGAGTTCAACAGTCAATCTGGGATCCTGGGCGCTCGCGGGTGCAGGTTCCAGCAGGGTGGCCACCCCCACTATCAACATAGGTATAAGGTGTCGGCGCATCATCATTCCCCTTTGTCAGAATAGCGACACGATGGGCGCGGCGGGGCGTGTTGGTCAAGTAGCTGGTCATGTTTTGAAGACCGAGAAAGTTAGCGATTGACGAAAGGCGTGACTAACGTAAGGTGATCGTGTATAAGCCGGGGACGAAACATTTCAATCCATAATTCTTTTTTTAAATCTGCATTTTTGATCCACAAATGATCAACATATTAAGTCAGGACATTGCGCCGATATCCGGCGTTAAACTGTCCGTTTTGGAGTGTGGTCTATTTCTGGCCATCTCGACAGTGTCCAAATTGGGGGGTAGGCCATCTTGGATGGTTTTTTAACAAATCGCAGTAATGACGCGCCGAGCGGCGAAAATCTGGAGTATGAACCGGTTTTTGCAGCACTTGAACTTGCCGCACAGCCCGGCGAGGAAAAGCAGGCGGGCGAGGAGATCATCCAGGGTGATCCGCCGGAGTACCGCGATGTCATCACCAAAGCACTTGCGGTTCTGGAGCAAAGCCATGATTTGCGCGCCGGGCTGCATCTGGCCGTTGCCGAAGTGCACGTGAACGGATTTCCCGGCCTTGCAAGGGCCACGGGGTATATTCACGGATGTCTCGAACAGTTCTGGGATACCTGTCATCCGCAGCTTGACGAAGAGGACGACGATGACCCCACGATGCGGGTCAATGCGGTTCTGGGTCTGGCGGATGATGCCACCATGGTGCGTGCCGTGCGCAACGCGGCGCTGACCCGCAGCAACGCATTTGGGATGGTGTCGCTGCGCGATATCGAAGTGGCGCGCGGTGAAACAGAAGCCCGGGCAGGTCAGGAAAAGGTACCGGACGAGGCTGCGATTGCGGCAGCGTTTCAGGACACCGATGATGCGGTTCTGCAAGAAATTTTCGAGGGCGCCAAAGCAGCTCTGGAGAACGTCAAAAGTATTGATGCGACCTTTAACGACAAGATACCGGGGCAGGGGCCTGACTTGTCTCCGATCATGCGCGTGTTGCAACGTGCGGTCAAAGCGCTTGGCGACGCGACGGGTGCGGATACCGAGAGCGTTGCTGCGCCAGAGGGTGTGGCAGACACACCCGCCCCGAGCGGCGGTGGGGCAGCGCCTGTACCCGGCGCCATCAACGGCCCGCGTGACGTTGAAGCCGCCCTTGACCGGATCATGGCGTATTATGCGACCAAGGAACCGTCCAGTCCGGTGCCGACCTTGCTGGCACGTGCGAAACGGTTGATCGGTGCTGATTTTGTGACCATCATGAAAGACATCGCTCCCGACGGCATGTCACAAGTGCGCAACGTCGGGGGGTTACCAGACGAGTAAAAATACGTCGGTGCCGCTATACGGCGCCTGTTTTCAAGCGATCCCGGAAGGGGTCATGGACTTTAACGCAACACGGAGATTTTGATGTCGAGTTCCCAGAAGTTTATTGCCAGAAACCGCGCGCCCCGCGTGCAGATCGAATACGATGTTGAACTTTACGGCGCCGAAAAGAAGGTACAATTGCCCTTCGTCATGGGGGTGATGGCCGATCTGGCCGGCAAGTCCGAAGTGGCCCAGCCCGGCGTGGCGGATCGCAAGTTTCTCGAGATTGACGTCGACAATTTCGACAGCCGTATGAAAGCGATGAAGCCACGTGCCGCCTTTTCGGTGCCCAACATGCTGACCGGCGAAGGCAACATGTCGGTCGACCTCAGCTTCGAGAGCATGGAAGAGTTTTCACCCGGCGCCATTGCCGCCAAAGTGCCCGCCCTCAAGGCTCTGATGGATGCGCGTAACGAGCTGAGCAATCTGGCCACCTACATGGACGGCAAGCCCGGTGCCGAGGAACTGATTGCGGACGCAATGCGGAACCCGGAACTCTTGAAATCACTGGCCGCGACCCCCGCAGCCAAAGACGACGATGCGGAGGAATAGAGCATGGCCGAAGAAGAAAAAGCAGTCGAAGGTGCCGCCGCCGCCACCGAAGAAGTCGATTTTGCCAGCCTGCTGAACAAGGAATTCAAACCGCGGACGGACACGGCCAAATCGGCGGTGGAATCTGCGGTCAAGACACTGGCACAGCAGGCGTTGGAGAACACGGCTCTGATCGGCGACGATGTGCTGCATTCCATCGATGCGATGATCGGCGAGATCGACAAGAAGCTGAGCGATCAGGTCAATGCGATCATCCACAATGACGAGTATCAGGAGCTGGAGAGCGCGTGGCGCGGACTGCACCATCTGGTGAACAACACCGAAACCGACGAGATGCTCAAGATCCGTGTGATGGCGATTTCCAAAAAGGATCTCGGCAAGACGCTGCGCAAATTCAAAGGCGCGGCATGGGACCAGTCACCGATCTTCAAAAAGCTGTACGAAGAAGAATTCGGTCAGTTTGGCGGAGAGCCCTATGGCTGTCTGGTCGGGGATTACCACTTTAACCATTCGGCACCGGATGTTGAGCTTTTGGGCGAAATGGCCAAGATTGCCGCAGCCGCCCACGCGCCCTTTATCACCGGCGCTGACCCGTCGCTGATGCAGTTCGAAAGCTGGCAGGAGCTGTCCAATCCGCGCGACCTGACCAAGATCACGTCAACGCCGGAATATGCGGCGTGGAACAGCCTGCGCAACTCAGAGGACTCAAAGTATCTGGGCCTGACGATGCCCCGGATTCTGGGCCGCAATGTTTATGGTGCCAATACCAACCCCGTCGAAGAATTTGCCTTCGAAGAGGAAGTCGGCGCCGCTGAGTCTGAGAACTTCTCGTGGATCAATGCGGCCTACGGGATGGCGACAAATATCAACCGCTCGTTCAAGGAATACGGCTGGTGCTCGCGCATCCGCGGTGTTGAATCCGGCGGTACGGTGGACAATCTGCCCACCCACACATTCCCCACCGACGATGGCGGTGTGGATATGAAATGCCCAACCGAAATCGGCATTTCAGACCGCCGCGAGGCGGAACTGGCGAAAGGCGGGCTGATGCCCCTCATTCACCGCAAAAACACGGACATGGCGGCCTTTATCGGCGCGCAATCGCTGCACCGCCCTGCCGAATATGACGACCCGGACGCAACCGCCAACGCAAATCTGGCCGCGCGTCTACCCTACCTCTTCGCGACATGCCGCTTTGCGCATTACCTCAAATGCATGGTGCGTGACAAAGTTGGGTCCTACAAAAGCAGGGAAGACATGCAAAGGTTCCTGCAAACCTGGATTACCCAATATATCGACGGCGATCCCACCAATTCCGGTGAGATTACCAAAGCCCAAAAACCTCTGGCCGCCGCAGAAGTGGTTGTCGAAGAGGTCGAAGGCAACCCCGGTTATTATGCTTCGAAGTTTTTCCTCAAGCCGCATTACCAGCTTGAGGGGCTCTCGGTGTCGTTGCGACTGACATCGAAACTGCCGACTGAAAAAGCCTGATACCACCCAGTGCCGGGTCAATTACGGCCCGCATTGTTCATTATGAAATTGCGGCAAAATCTGCTGCAACCAAAAAGGAGATAGTACTATGGCTGTTGACATGTTCCTGAAACTGGACGGCGTCGAAGGCGAAGCGCAGGACGACAAGCACAAGAAAGAGATCGATATTCTCGCTTGGAGCTGGGGCGCATCGCAATCTGGCACAACACACATGGGTGCAGGCGGCGGCGGCGGCAAAGCCAATGTTCAGGACTTGAACTTTACCCACTACGTTGATTCCGCCAGCCACACGCTTTTGCAGCGGGTCTTCGACGGTAAGCACATCACAAAAGGCACATTGATTTGCCGCAAGGCCGGTGGCACCCCGCTTGATTATATCACCATCGTTATGACTGACATCATGGTGACAAATATCTCAACCGGCGGTTCAGGTGGCGAAGATCGCCTGACAGAGAATGTGACGTTGAACTTCTCCAAGGTTGAATGGACTTACAAGCCCCAGAAACCCGATGGCTCCGCAGATGCCGACAAGAAGGCTGGTTGGGACATCGCCGAAAACAAGACCACGGTCTGACCGACGGACAAAGCGACAACCCCCGGCTGTGCTATGCGCGGCCGGGACCACTTTTCCAATTGCCAAAGCCGGAGCGATGCAATGATTTCGACTGCCACCGAAGCCCTCAAGGAGGGTGACCTGAACGCAGCACTCGCAGCGTTACAGAATCAGGTGCGTGCGGATCCCGGCGATGCGAAATTGCGCATTTTCTTGTTTCAACTACTCTGCGTGCGGGGCGATTGGAAACGCGCGATTAACCAACTTAAATTATGTGCGGAACTGGATGCGCTGGCGATCCCGATGGCGCAAACCTACCGCGAGGGGATCATCTGCGAAGTGTTTCGCGAGAAGGTGTTTGCCGGAGAGAAAGATCCGCTGATCTTTGGCGAGCCAGAAGAATGGGTCGCCCTGATGATTGAAGCCAACCGCGCGATGGGGTCCGGACAGGCGGCCCGCGCGGCAGAGTTGCGCAACAAGGCCTTTGATCAGGTGCCCGATGCATCTGGTACCATCAACGGGCAGGCGTTCGACTGGATCGCGGATGCGGATATGCGCCTTGGCCCGCTGCTTGAGATCATTATCAACGGCAAATATTACTGGATGCCTTTTGCCAATATCGCCAAACTGAGTGTCGAGGAGCCCCAGGATTTGCGGGACGCGGTCTGGACGGCGGCGCAACTGACCTTGGGCAATGGCGGTGAATTCGTGGCCCTGATCCCGACCCGTTACGCGGGCACAGCCGCAACCGGCGATAACGCTGCAATGCTGGCGCGGGCCACAACATGGACTGATGCAGGGGATGAAACGTTTCTGGGCACCGGACAGCGGTTGTTGACCACGGGCGATCAGGACGTGGCAATCATGGACCTTCGCGAATTGGTCATGGATGCTGCCAATGGCTGACAAGACGATCACGGAACGTTTGCAGCCCTCGTTGCTGGACCGGCTTACCGATCTGGAGCCGACCAAAAAGACCGAGGGGCGCGACGACCGTGTGATCGACATTCGCCGTCTGCGTGACATTATCCGTCGCGATCTTGCGTGGCTGCTGAATGCCAACAATCAGGACACGTTGATAGATGCGGAGTTATATCCACATGCGGCGGCATCCGTGCTGAACTACGGTGTGCGGGATGTCGCGGGTGATTTTTCCACGCCACCACGCGTCGACGACATCCGCAAGGCGATTGAACGGGCCATTTCGCTGTTTGAATCCCGCATCAACGAAGGCACCCTGGAAGTCATTCTGCGCAAGACCGAAGACAGCAGTGAATCCGTCGTTGATTTCGATATTCGCGCCGACATGTGGGCGCAGCCTTTGCCGATGGAACTTTATCTGCGCTCTCAGGTGGATCTGACCACGGGGCACCTGTCGCTGGAAGGCGCAGGGTAGGGCGATGGATACCCGCATTCTCAAGCACTACGAATCCGAACTTGCCTACCTGCGCGAAATGGGCGCCGAGTTTGCCCAAAGCTATCCCAAGGTCGCCGCCCGTCTGGGCATGGACGGGGTCGAAGTGCTTGATCCCTACGTCGAGCGACTGCTGGAAGGGAGTGCGTTTCTGTCGGCGCGCGTCCAACTCGAGCTTGAGCTGCAGTACCCGAACTTTACCAATAACCTGTTGGAAATTGTCTATCCCCACTACCTCGCGCCGACGCCGTCGATGATGGTGGCACAGATGCAGCCTGACATGGACAATACGTCGCTGGCAGACGGCTATGTTATGGCGCGCCAGTCCAAGTTGCGTTCCAAACTGGGCGACGGGGTGCAAAGCGCCTGCATTTATCGCACTGCTGCGGATCTGACCCTGTGGCCGATTGAGATTACCGAAGCGGAGTATATCGACGGACGCGGTGAATTGGTGGCGGCCGGTGTGGCAGGCGGTGCCGATGCGCGGGCCGCCATACGTTTGCGTCTGCGTCGTCACGGCGGGGCGCCGATTGCGGAACTGCCGATGCAGGAACTGACGATGTTTCTGGGCGGCAATGGCGCTCAGGGCTGGCAGTTGCACCAGTTGCTCAGCACTCAAAGCACCGGTCTGGTTGCACGTTCGACCGACCGGCGGGCGGATTGGACAATTGGCCTAAGCGGCGGCGTGGTGCCCTACGGTTTCGAACCTGACGAAGCGCTGCTGCCCACGCCCCAGCAAAGCTTTGACGGATACAGGTTGTTGCAGGAATATTTCGCAATGCCCGAGCGGTTTCATTTTGTGACCCTCACCGGCTTGTCGCGCGGGCTGGCGCGGGCCACCGGCGATGCGATCGATGTCTACATCCTGTTGCGTGACGGTCTGCCGCAGATTGCTGCGGGGATCACGCCGGAGGCGTTCAAACTGCACTGCGTGCCCGCAATCAACCTGTTTGAGAAACGTTCAGACCGGGTACACATCACCTCGCGCGAAGTGTCCCACCAGATTGTCGCAGATCGCACCAGCGCGCAGGACTTCGAGATTTTCAGCGTTATGGATGTCAAAGGCATCAGTTCTGAAGGCGAGGATGACATCGAGTTCCGGCCGTTCTATTCGGCTGATGATTTTTCCCCCGCGGGCGATGGTCACGAGGCCTATTACACGATCAGCCGCAAAATGCGCCATCGTACCGAAAAGGAACGTCTGAAGGGCGCGCGGACCTCTTATCTGGGGGCCGAAACCTACCTGACGCTGGTGGATCGCAATGCCGCCCCCTACCGTGCGGACATGTCCCAGCTGGCCGTGCGGGCGCTGGTGACAAACCGGGATTTGCCGATGCTTCTGCCCACCGGCGAGGTGGACCTGTTCCATCTGCCCGATGGGGGGCCCGTGAAACATATCAGCACGCCGGTCAGCCCGACGCGGCCCCGTCCGACACTGGCACAGGGCGATGCGGCGTGGCGGTTGATCAGCCACCTCAGCCTCAACTACCTCTCCATTGCCGATAGTGAAGGCGGCGATGGCGCGGCGGCCCTGCGTGAACTTGTGGGGCTTTATGCGCCCAAGGGTGACCGCGCGGTCAGCATGCAACTGGAAGGGATCACATCGGTTTCGTCCCGCCCGATCGTACGCCGGATGAGCGACGGCGTGTTGTCCACGGCCGTGCGTGGCTTGCAGATTACGCTGGAATTTGACGAAAGTTTTTTCGAAGGCACAGGCGTCTATCTGATGGGCGCTGTACTGGAAAAATTCTTTTCCAAGTATGTTACAATCAACAGTTTTACCGAAACGGTCCTGCGGACCCAACAGAACGGAGAAATCGCGCGATGGCGGCCCCAGACGGGAAAAGCCCGGATCATCTGACGCATATTGCGCGTCTGATCAAAGATCCCCAGTCCCACCACATCTTTCTGGCGTTGCGTATTCTGGAAGCAGAATACAGTGACCGCCCGCGCATGGGCCAGTCACGGCGCCCGCGCGAGGATGCGGTGCGTCTGGGTCAAGAGGCGCGCATGGCGTTCCCGCCCAGTACCATTCGGGCGTTCACCCCGCCCGGTGCCAAGCCGGGCAGCCTCATTAACCGCTTTTTCGGTTTCTTCGGTCCGCATGGACCGCTGCCGATCCACCTGACCGATTACGCCCGCGAGCGGCAGATCAATGAACGCGACGGTACGTTTGTGGCCTTTGCGAATATGCTGACCCACCGCATCATGTCGCTGATGTATCGCGCGTGGGTCACAGGCCATCCGGCAGTTGATTTTGATCGCGGCCTTGATACCCAGTTCGAGCGCCACGTCGCAGCACTCGCCGGGCATCACGGTGCCCGTCTTCGGGGCCGTGATGCGATGCCGGATATGGCAAAGCGGCATTACGCCGGGCTGATGGGTGCCGGAACACGCAATCGCGAAGGATTGGTTGCGATCTTGTCCGGCTTCTTTAACGCACCTGTTCGGATGCAGGAATTCGTCGGCTGCTGGCTGGATCTGGAACCGGATGACCGTTGGGAGTTGGGCAAAGGCGGCGCGTTGGGCCATACCACCTCCATCGGGACGCGCGTGTGGTCGCGCAGTGCCAAGTTCCGGCTGATTATCGGGCCGGTATCACTGGCAGAATATGAACGGCTTTTGCCCGGCCAGCCGTCAATGGACAAGCTGGCTGCGGTGGTTCGCAACTATGCAGGCGATGCGCTGGATTATGACGTCAACGTTGTTCTCAAGGGCGATCAGGTGCCCGCGACGCAACTGGGCGGGCAGACACGTCTGGGACAAACCAGTTGGATCGGGACACGCCGTTCCGGCGGCGACGCCGATGACCTGTTCCTGGAACCACAGCATTATACAAAAAAGGCCGCATAGCATTTGTCTCGCGGCGATAAATAAGGATTGAAGATATGACAGAGATCAGCCGCGTTGCCCTTTTTGGCAAGCTCAACTCCATCGGTTACAAGGCAATCGAGGGGGCGACGGTGTTCTGCAAGATGCGGGGCAACCCCTATGTCGAACTGGTGCACTGGCTCGCGCAGATTGTGCAGTTGCCGGACAGTGATTTCAAACGCATTTGCGATCACTACAAGGTGGATCAGGGGCGGCTTGCCGCTGACATGACAGCCGCGCTTGATGCCTTGCCGCGCGGCGCTTCCAGCGTTTCCGATCTGTCCGACCACCTTGAGGACGCGATGGAACGGGCGTGGGTTTACGGCTCGCTGCTGTATTCCTCAAGTCAGGTCCGCACCGGGCATCTGGTGCTCGGGATGCTCAAGACCAAGCAGTTGCGGGGCATTTTCCTCAATATATCCAAAGAGTTCGCGCGCATTTTGCCCGATGATCTGTCAGAGAACTTTCGCACCATAACAGATGGATCCCCCGAAGAGACATTAAGCGCACAGGACGGATCGGTGACCGGCGGCGGGGCTGTCCCCGGAGAGGCGTCAGGCGCAATGGCGCCCCCCTCACTGGGCAAGGAGGAGGCGCTCAAGAAATTCTGCACCGACATGACGCAGCAGGCAAAAGACGGCAAGATCGATCCGATTGTCGGACGTGACGAGGAAATCCGCCAGATTGTCGATGTGCTGATGCGCCGTCGCCAGAATAATCCGATCCTGACCGGAGAGGCGGGTGTCGGCAAGACAGCCGTTGTCGAAGGTTTTGCCCTGCGCATCGCACGCGGAGATGTACCGCCTGCGTTGCAGGGCGCGCGGTTGCTGGCACTGGATGTCGGATTGCTGCAGGCGGGCGCGTCCATGAAGGGTGAATTCGAAAACCGGCTGAAGGCGGTGATTGACGAGGTTCAGGCCTCAACCACGCCCATCGTCATGTTCATTGATGAAACGCATACACTGGTTGGCGCGGGCGGTGCGGCGGGCACCGGCGACGCGGCGAACCTGCTGAAACCTGCGCTGGCGCGCGGAACTCTGCGCACGATCGGGGCGACCACCTGGGCCGAATACAAGAAACACATCGAAAAGGACCCCGCACTAACGCGGCGCTTTCAGGTGGTCGCGGTTGAAGAGCCTGATGTGCCCAAGGCCATCATGATGATGCGCGGCATCGCCTCCATGCTGGAAAAGCACCACAAGGTGCAGGTGCTGGACGAAGCGATCGAGGCGGCGGTTGCGCTGTCTGCACGCTATATACCGGCACGGCAATTGCCGGACAAATCGGTGAGCGTTCTGGATACCACATGTGCGCGGGTTGCCGTCAGCCAGCATGCGGTGCCTGCCGAAGTGGACGATGCGCGCAAGCGCATTGATGCGCTCAACACCGAGCTTGAGATCATCGGGCGCGACGAATCCGCAGGGTTTGATGTGGATACACGGCGCGCTGGTGTGCAGCTGATGCTGGATGCAGAGACGCAACGACTGGCCGAACTGGACGTGCGCTGGGAGGCAGAGAAGGCCGTCGTCAAGGATATCCTCGACCTGCGTGCCAAACTGCGCGAAGGCGGGGCGGCCGTTGATAGCACGGATGATCCGGTCGCTGAGGTGGTTGCAGACGAAGACGCTTCGAGCGAACCACCCCAACAGGCCGTGAGCGGGGAGGACCGCGCCGATCTGATGGCACAACTCAGGGCCAAGAACACAGAACTGGGCAAGCTTCAGGGTGAGAACGCCCTGATCCTGCCCATCGTGGACCAGCAGGCCGTGGCCAGCGTGATCGGCGACTGGACCGGTATTCCGGTGGGCCGCATGGTGAGTGACGAACTTGAAACCGTGCTGAACCTCGAAACCCATTTGGCCAAACGTGTGATCGGTCAGGATCACGCGATGAAGATGATCGCGAAGCGCATCCAGACCAGCCGCGCGGGCCTTGATAATCCCAACAAGCCCATCGGGGTTTTCATGCTGGCTGGCACATCGGGCGTTGGTAAGACCGAAACCGCGCTGGCACTGGCCGAGGTGCTTTATGGTGGTGAGCAGAACGTCATCACGATCAACATGAGCGAGTATCAGGAGGCGCACACCGTGAGTTCCCTGAAAGGGGCGCCTCCGGGATATGTGGGATACGGGGAGGGCGGGGTGCTGACCGAAGCCGTCCGGCGCAAACCCTATTCTGTCGTACTGCTGGACGAGGTTGAAAAGGCGCATCCGGATGTGCACGAAGTTTTCTTTCAGGTGTTTGATAAAGGCGTGATGGAGGACGGCGAGGGCCGTGTGATCGATTTCAAGAACACGCTGATCTTGCTGACTTCGAACGCCGGAAGCGAAATGATTATGGACATGTGCAGCGATCCTGATCTGCTGCCCGAGGTCGAGGGGCTGACCAAGGCCTTGCGCGATCCCTTGCTCAAGATTTTCCCTGCCGCGTTGTTGGGCCGGATGGTGACGATCCCGTACTTTCCGCTGAGCCCCGATATGATCGGCCAGATTACGCGCCTGCAACTGGGACGTATCAAGAAACGCGTCACCGAGAGCCACAGTGTGCCGTTTGAATTCACGGATGCGGTTGTCGACGAGATCGTGAACCGCTGTCAGGAACTGGAATCCGGGGGGCGGATGATTGACGCGATTGTCACCAATACCATGCTGCCCGACATTTCAGCAGAATTCCTTAACCGGATGATGGTGGGCAAGAGCGTGTCGAAAGTCGCTATCGACGTCGAGAATAATGATTTCACCTACAGTTTCGATTGATCCGCACCGCCTCGATGCAGGTCCCAGAGAATTGAGGATGCCATGCCAAGTGAAATAAAGTCGGCCATGACGATAAATGGTAAAGCCGACCCGCCGGGTTTCCGGATGATCGCTGCCCTGATCAGCGGGGCAATCAATGATGTGCCCGGCGCCTATCTGGAATTTGTCGCGCGCAACAAGAAGCTGGACCTGAGCACGCTTGTCGGGTCAGAAATGGGTTTTTGGGTCGAAGACGAAGACAGCAAGCGCCAGCCGTTCTGGGGTACCTGCATCAGCGCCGAGGCCAAGGGCACCTTTGCCGGTGAGGGCGCCTATATCGCCGAGATCAGACCCTGGCTGTGGTTTTTGACCCGTTCGCGCAACAACCGTATCTATCAGAACAAGAAAACCACTGACATTATCAAGGATATCCTTGGGGAATACGGTTTCAGCGGTGATCTGAAAGTCAAACACGGCGGCACGGATCCCGAGCGGGAATATTGCGTGCAATATCGCGAGACTGACCTCGATTTTATCAAGCGATTGCTGGAGGAGGAGGGGTTCTATTTCTATTTCGAACATGGAGATAATGCCGTTTCCATGATCCTGACCGACCAGCCCAGCACCCATGCGCCAAGCTCGCAGGCGTCAACCTTTGTGTTCAGCGACCCCGGAACAGGGGGCGGCCGGGAAAAGATCGCCACATGGGAATCGGTCGAAAAGGCCGTGACCGGCAAGGTCACGTTGCGCGATTACGACTTTACCAAACCCAGTTCTGACCTGACAGCCACATCAGAATTGCAGAGCGGATCGCACAGCCACAAGTCGTATGAATCCTACGAATATCCCGGCCGGTACAAAGATGTCTCTGATGGTGAAAAGCGTGCCAATGCCCTGATTGAGGAAGAAGCATCGGGCCATCAGGTCTGGTCTGGCACGGGCAATATGTTCAACCTGAATGTCGGCAAGCTGTTCGAGGTATCCGGTCATCCGCGCCACGAAAAATCCGCCGACAATGGTTTTATGGTTACAAAGGTCACTCAGTTCGTCGACGTGGCGGGAAGTACGATCCCCGGCGGCTCGAGGATCAAAGGTGATCCCAGCGTGTGGGTGAACCTGGGCAAGAACATGCAGGACATGTTTAAGGAAAGCGTGCCACCAGCGGGCGGTGATGCGCCGGCGCAAGCGGCGAAGGAAGGGTTTTGGGGAAACGTGCAAACCTGGTTTGATGCGGTTTTGAAATCCAAACCCTATCGTGGCCCCAAGAAAACGCCGCGCCCGGAAATTTCCGGCGTGCAGACGGCGGTGGTGACCGGTCCGGCAGGCGAAGAGATTGCGGTAGATGAATACGGGCGCATCAAGGTGCAGTTTCACTGGGACCGCGATGGCAAAAAAGACGACAAGACCAGCTGTTGGGTGCGTACTATGATGCCCTGGACCGGCAAAAACTGGGGTACGGTCGCGCTGCCGCGCATCGGGCAGGAAGTGGTAATCCAATTTGAAGAGGGCGATCCGGACAGGCCATTGTGCACCGGCATGCTTTACAATGCGGAAACGATGCCTCCCTATGACCTGCCAGCAAATGCGACGCGATCAGGGACCAAAACCAACTCCTCCAAGGGAGGTGGCGGGTATAACGAACTGATGCTCGAAGATAAAAAGGGGGACGAGCTGGTCCGCTTCATGGCCGAGAAAGACTATGTTCAGAACGTGCAGAATGCGGCACACGTCAAGGTCGGATATCCCCACGGCGCCGACGTCAAGAAGGCAGAGGCGCAGGACGCCAAGAGCATGAAGGTGGAAGTTCAGAACCATCTTGATGAGATCGTCGAAACAGGGGATCATTCATTCGAGGTTCAAGCGGGCAAGCAGACCATCAAGATCAAGAAGGACAAAACCGAAACGATTGAGGGGAAGTCCACGCTCACGATTACCGAAGACAAGACCACCACAGTCAAAACCGGTAATGTCAAAAAGACCGTTGATCAGGGCAATGACACAACCACGGTGACGATGGGAAACATCAGCATCAAGGCCAGCGCCGGAAAAATTGACATGGAGGCGATGCAATCGATTACACTGAAGGTGGGCGCAAATTCGGTGAAAATTGATCAGTCGGGTGTGACGATCACCGGCATGATGGTAAAGATTGACGGCAAGTCGATGCTGGATGCAAAAGCGCCAATGATCCAGGCCAACGGGAGTGCGATGCTGATCCTCAAGGGCGGTCTGGTGTTGGTGAACTAAGGAGGTCGAACATGAAAAAGCGATTTGACGACCTCAAGAAGGTCCCAAAACAACCTGCGATGAGGCTGTTGGCGATGTCCAATGCCAAGCTCACGACAAAACTGGAGCTGCCTGCAAGCGCGTCCGTGACCGACGTCCTGTATGCGCTGGAAGAGGAGGGCGCCTTTGTCGATATGCTGCGGCTTCTGGGTGTGGCGTTGCCGGCACGCGAACGCGCATGGTGGGCCTGTCTGGCGGCACGAGATGTGATCGGCGAAGTGGAAAAGCTGCCATTGCCGCTGGAGCTTTCGGAGTCTTGGGTGCGGAAACCGAACGATGAAATTCGTGCAAAAGTGATCCAGGCCATGGACGCGGCTGACAATGACGATGAAACCACGCTATGTGGGCTTTGTGTGATGTATTATGATGATACGCTGGGCCCGGGAAATCTGGCCAAGATGCCCGGACCGGTCGGAGCGACCCAGGCCGCATCGTTTGGTATGAACATCAAAGCACTGGGACAGGGGGATAGCATCCCTGAAACAGCAGACGTATTGATTGACCGTGCAGTGGACATTGCGCGCGGCGGTAACGGGCAGCTCCCGTTGCCAGGTAAACAAGTCGAAGAGGAGGTGCAGTAATGGGACAACCCTGTGCACGTGTCGGTGATATGCATGTTTGCCCGATGGTAACACCCGGCGTGCCACCGATTCCGCATGTTGGCGGCCCCATTCTGCCTCCCGGTGGTATTCCGGTCCTTGTCGGTGGCATGCCCTGCGCACGCGCCACCGATATGGCATTGTGTGTCGGGCCACCCGATGTGATTGCAAAGGCTTCAATGACAGTGATGGTCGGCAAACTGCCCTGTGCCCGAATGGGTGATATGACGGCGCATGGCGGGTCCATCGTTGTCGGCCTGCCCACAGTGCTTGTCGGCGGATAAGAATCTAAATGAACGTCACTCTCCATTTCCAGTCCACAGGAACGATGCCCGGAAACGCAGCGCCGTTTCGCATGCTGGGTGGGTCTATGACCCTTGGCCGGGGGGATATGAACGATCTGGTCTTGCCGGATCCGGAAAAGGTTGTGTCGACCCGCCATTGCGCCATCGAGGATCAGGACGGCAATCTGGTGGTGATTGACCTGTCGACCAACGGCACCTTTCTGAATTACGGCAAGATGGCACTCGGCAAGACCCCGACGCCGCTAAACAACGGCGATATCCTGAGCATCGGCCCTTACGAGTTGTTGGTTGACGTGACGCGCGACGCTGCCGCACCATTGGCAGATCCGCTGCCCGAAGAACAGATCAGCAGCGGTCTTGCCGATCACCTTGGCGATCTGGTCGATCCGCTGGAGGGCAACGGGGAGGATGATTTTCTGGATGGCCTGTTGGGCGGGGCAGCGGCCGGACCTGCATCGGTGAAACGGGATGAACTGGGGGCGGACGGGTTAATGCCGCCGCTGGATGATGAAGACGATTTCATGCGTACGCCCTTGCTTGACGACGGGCCCGCCCATTCATCCCATGGCTCCGCGATGTCTGACAACATCCAGACGCCCCGACCGGCAACCAGCGAAATTCCGGACGACTGGGATATTGATCTGGACCTGCCCGGCGACAACGAGGTGCCGGATGATCCCTTTGGCGCGGAACCTGATCCGCCGACCGCGCCCGAAACTGTCCGGATACCGGCTGAATTGCCGATTGCGACACCGGTGCAGCCTGCTGACGCCGACGCGGCGCCAGTGCCTGCGCCCCCGTCCGCTGCACCTTCGCCTTCGGATACCGCCGCTGCGCGCGCCTTCCTGGAAGCGTTGGGGGCAGGGCATCTGAACATTCCCGACGAAGACCTCGTCGCGACAATGGGCCGTCTGGGCGGCGTGCTGAACACGTTTGTTGCGGGGGTCCGGTCGATCCTCATGACACGCCAGTCGATCAAATCAGAGTTTCGTATCAATCAGACGGTTATTTCTGCAGGGGCCAACAACCCGCTAAAATTCTCCGTGTCTGTCGATCAGGCGATCGAGGCGATGGCGCGTCCGACCACCAAAGGATATCTGCCTGCAGCAGATGCCGCCCGCGAGGCGATCGATGATATATCGGCCCATGAGGTCGCAATGATGACCGGAATGGAGGCAGCACTGAAGGGTGTCCTCGCCGAGCTTGATCCGGCAAAATTGTCCGAGCGGATCAGCAAGGACAAGAGCTTTACCTCGGTGTTGACCAACAAGAAGGCGCGTTATTGGGACGTCTTCGAGAGCCAGTACGAGAAGATATCCGATCAGGCCGAGAATGATTTTCACGAGTTGTTCAGCAAGGCTTTTGCGAGCGCCTATCAGGACCAGATGCAGAGGCTCAAGAAATGATGAAAAGAAAGACCGTTTATGTCGTGGGATAGCAAGGTTCTGTGGACCGAAGGGTTGTTCTTGCAGCCGCATCATTTTCAGCAGGCCGACCGCTATACCGAGGCGCTGGTGGCCGGGTTGGCGCGCCGGATTGCACCCTATGCCTGGGGCGTTTCGCGTCTCGAGATTGACATGGAAGTTCTCAAGGTGGGGCAATTCGCGATCAAGGGTTGTGCCGGATTAACGCAGGACGGCACCGTGTTTCGCGTTCCGGATGCCGAAGATCACCCCCCTGCGCTTGAGGTGCCTGCTGATACAAAAGACTGTGTGGTCTATCTGTCGGTCCCGCAACGCCGTCAGGGCGCGGCAGAAGCGGAAAGCACCGGTGCGGAATTGTCCAACACCCGTTTCCGCATGGCTGAACTCGAGGTGACCGATACCGCCGGCAGTGGCAAGAAATCGACGATGCTGACGGTCGGAAAGCTGCGCCTGCAATTTGCGCTGGATGTTGATGATCTGGCGGACCGTCTGGTGATCCCGATTGCGCGGATCATCGAGGTGCGCCCGGATCAGGAGGTCATTCTGGACAATGCTTTTGTCCCGTCCTGTCTGGATATCCGCGCTGCACCGCCGCTGATCGGTTTCGCGCAGGAGTTGGAAGGGTTGCTGGCGCACCGGATGACCGCACTAGCGGGACGGATCGCGCAATCAGGCACCACCAAAGGTGCGGCGGAAATTCAGGATTTTCTGTTGCTCCAATCGGTGAACCGTTTGTTGCCGGTGGTGCGTCACCTGCTGGCAATCGAGAACGTGCATCCGGTGCAGTTCTACCGCGATTGCGTGGGACTTGCCGGAGAGCTGTCAACCTTCATGGCGCCCGCAAAACATCCGCCCGAATTCCCGCCGTATCAGCACAATGATCTTACCACGACATTTGCCACCGTGATCAGGTTGCTGCGCCAATACCTGTCCTCGGTGTTGGAGCAGACAGCGGTCGCGATCCCGCTTGATCCACGCAAATACGGGATATCGGTCGGGGTGATTGCAGACCGCAAGTTGATTTCGACGGCTGGTTTCGTGTTGGCGGTAAGTGCCGATGTGCCTGCGGAAAACATCCGCCGCCATTTTGGCGGGCAAGCCAAGGTGGGATCGGTCGAGGAAATTCGCCAGTTGGTCAATTCCGCCCTGCCGGGTATTCCGATGCGGCCCTTGCCGGTTGCGCCGCGCCAGATCCCTTACAGTGCCAATGTCGTCTATTTCGAACTGGATTCGGACAGCCCGATCTGGGGCAAGATGACAACCTCGGGCGGTGTCGCGGTTCATGTCGCGGGGGAATATCCGGGACTGCAGATGGAACTTTGGGCGATCCGCCATGGATAGTAAAAACTGATGTCAGACGCAGACGATCCTTTTGCGGAACCCGACGACACGGACCGCACAGTCATCCGCCCCAATCCCGGCGGACGTCGCCCTGCGTCAGCGTC
>JBARUV010000281.1:0-6134 GCA_049645905.1 Sulfitobacter sp. | reverse complement strand
GTCATGGCCTTGCGAATCCAACCACCTTGTCCGCGCGCCATGATCGACGCAACAGACATCCAGCCACGCGCCAATTGCTCGGCCACTAGGCAGTATTCAAAAGCCCCCAGGCCCATGCCGCCAAATTCCTCGGGGATCATGATGCCAAAATAGCCCATATCAGCCATTTTCTGACGCAACTCCATCGGGATTTCCCCCTCCGGACTGTCGAGCTTATTGGCGGCGGGTAGAACTTCACGCATGGTAAATTCCCGCGCGGTATCACGGATCATTTTGCGTTCTTCGGTGAAATAGCCGCGTCCGTCTTCTGAGAACGGAATATCGTCGGAATACATCAGACTTGCTCCTCTGATTTACGTTTGCCGATAAGGTTTGAGCGTTTAAAACGAATAACTTCGTCGCCGCGCTGGTTCACCCCGCGCGTGGCCCAAGTAACGATGCCAAATTTGGGTCTCTTGCTGCTTTCACGCGCCGAGATAACTACACTGGTGGCAGTCAGCGTGTCGCCCGGATAGACGGGCACGCCATAGACACATTTATCAACGCCAAGAAACGGTCCTCCGCCTTCGGATAAATCTTCAACGCTCATGCCAAGAACGGTGTTGAAGACCAGCAGCGGGTTAATCGGAATACCGTTTTCAAAACCATTGGCTTTGGCAATCTCACCGTTCAGATATTGTGGATTATAATTCATAGTCAGTGTCGTGAAGAGAGTGTTGTCAACTTCACCTAGAGTTCGTCCCCAGTGATGGGTAAAAGTTAGCCCACCGCTGAAATCCTCATAACGGTTGCCACGCGGCCAAGGTTTGGCTCGGGATTTAAGATCTGCAACGATTGTGTCGGTCATGTCTTTTATTCCGTTCGTTTCAATTCAATTTGGAATGGTGGCATTGAGGTAATCTGCAACCGAGCCAGCGGCTGGCATCGCCGATACCGCTGTGAAAAGCGCGATACCTGCGTCGGCACCTAAAACCGGGTCAACTAGCGCATTAGCCTTTGCCCTCAGGGCCTTTTCTTGTGCGTCCAGGTCACGTGTCGGCTCGCCTACATCGTGATGCGCCACCATGATGCGTCCGTCCGATGTTTCAACGACAGCTTGAACTTCGTAGCGGACTCGCGGAATGTGATCATGAACCAACTCAACCTTCTCACGCAGGGCGCCGAGCTTTGGATCACGGGCGGTATCTTCACTAAAGAGAGCAAGCGACGAGGTGTTCTCTCCGTACAGCGCAAGGGCGGCCAGATGCCGGATTGAGAATTTCACATCCAGTCCAGTCTGCGGGTCTAGCAAGTCGCATACCTTCCGGTGCCCTTCCGGGACATGTAGCCTGACGGCTGCTACATCTTTTGGGGCAATTTTTTCTCGCGTGCGTAATTTGAGCAACGCTTCGATGCTGCTATGCGTCAGGTAGCAGGCGGCGTGATATTTGAAGAGATTGTCTTCAATCTCCCAATCTGGCCCGACGGCGAGGCTAGGAGAAAAATCATCAGACATAGTCAACCCAAATCCTTGGTCGCGTTCAAAGATGTTGGTACGGGCTGAAAACCCTTTCTGAGCCAGCCGTGCCGCGAGTACTCCGTTCGACGCGGCCTTGCCCGCGTGCAATGGCTTGGCCATGGTCCCGAAGTTGGCCTTCAGTCCTGCAGATTGTGTCGCGGCAAGCGCGAGAGCAGTTTCCGTCTGATGCTTGTTGAGTTTTAGCAAAATTGCGCAGCCTGCAGCAGCTGCAATTGATCCGATCGTGCTGGTCGCGTGAAAGCCCCGTAAGTAATGAGTTTCCCCCATAGCGGCACCCAATTTCCCCGCGATCTGATAGCCCCCAACGAAGGCGCGGACCAAATCGGCACCCGATGCGCCTTCTGCTTCAGCCACTGCCAAAACTGCGGGCAGTATCGCAACAGTCGGATGTCCGTGCATGCGGGAGTTAACGTCATCATAATCCAACGCATGACTGATCGTTCCGTTGACCAACGCCGCCTGCATCTGGCTGCCGCGTCTTGTTGATCCAACGAGGGTGCAAGACCCACCTTCGCTTTCGGAACAAACAGTCTCGGCTATGATGTCAGCAAGCGGGTCACTTGTCCCGCCCAAGGTCACGGCAGCCCAATCTAAAAGGCAGTGCTGCGCCATACGAACCACTCGATTTGGAAGTTCTACTGTCTTGAACGAGAGGCAACTTTGAACGAGCACTGATGTCAGCTGCTGGGACATCTCTTCAGCTGCAATCTTGCTGTATTCCCGACTATCGCTGATCACCCTTGCCCCCTTGGCTTGCAGAATTCAAATCTGGACAGCCACGGACCTCTCTTCTTGGTCCGCTGCTTGAGAGAAGGCTACCGTTATGGCCTGAAGAAACCAAGAACTGATCAGTATGGGGATATTTAATATCACATATGCGTTTTAAGTTGCTGTCTACTGATCTTAATCGAACTCACTGACCCAACTTCTTCTATGGGTCGTGAGCAGTTTCAACCAGTTCAATGATCAAAGCACCTTCAGTTTTTCCAAATGTGCAGCTATGGCGGCCGTACGCTGGGAGATATAACTGAAAGTTGGTGATGGCCCCTGAGGGACGGCCTAGGAGCTTAAATGCGGCTGTTGAGACGTTCTCCAAAACCATCACTGCCGAGTTGATCTGGCGACGGTCCCGTGAAACACGCCGGCAAGCAGAGATGGCCATCTTCGAATACATTCATGGTTTCTACAATCAGCGAGGACGCATTCAGCACTGGGTCAGAAAATTCCCGTCGCTCGCGAATGGAAGTAGCTTAGACGAGCACTTGGGACGGCATGAAAGCGGGACAGGTCCGCTATTCGACACAGGAATAATGGTCAAGCAGGTATGGGCACAACACTTGCCTGAAATTCCGCAGCTAATGCTTCTGTCCGTTGATCATAGTTACGAAACGGTATGAAATCGGCCCAAACTCAAAGAAGAAGATGCGTTCCGTATGTGCCTCGTGACATAACGGAGAAAAGGCCGAGTGGGCAAACCCTCGGAGATGAGGTGACGTGCATGCCGAGAAACAGGTACTACTCAGGCCCGGTGAGCGATCACTTTGATGGCACACGGTTCCATTCCCCCGGTCAGCCGTCGCCCGACCGTTCGGTGCGCGACCTCCTGCGGTGGCAACGGGAACGCGAGCGCGTAGATTGGCCCAAAGATGTGCCAATCGTTCCAGCGGTGCCCCCTGCGCGCAGCATACTGCCACGCCTCACAATGGTCGGGCATGCGACGGTGTTGATTCAGGTCGCGGGGCTGAACCTGTTGACCGATCCAGTCTGGTCCGACCGCGCAAGCCCCCTGAGCTTCTTGGGCCCCAAGCGCGTGACTGCGCCCGGAATTGACTTTGAGCAGTTGCCAAAGATCGACGCGGTTCTGCTCAGCCACAATCACTATGACCATCTTGACATCGCGACGCTGCGCCGCCTCGAGGCCCGGGATCGTCCGCTGATGGTAATGCCACTTGGCACCGATGTTACGGTCCGCAATGGCGTTAGAGATGCGCGTATCGCCTGCGGCGACTGGAATGACCGGATTGCACTTTCACCTGACGTATCTGTCTGTTTGACTCCGGCAAACCATTGGTCGTCGCGCGGCTTAAGAGATCGGCGGATGGCACTATGGTGCGGCTTCTGGATTGACAGCCCACCCGCGCAAATATGGTTTGCAGGCGACACAGGGTATGGAGATGGCGGGATCTTCCGTGACATACGCACCCGCCACGGCGCCCCCGAAATCGCGCTGATCCCGATCGGGTCCTATGAGCCGCGCTGGTTCATGTCCGACCAGCACGTCGCACCAGAGGAATCGGTGCGCATTTTTAACGATATCGGTGCGCGTCAAGCACTCGGCTTTCACTGGGGCACCTTCCGTTTGACCGACGAGCCGCGCGAGGAACCCAAGGAACTTCTGCGCGCTTTGGTTGTCGCTGCGGGGATCGCCCCGGAGCAGTTTGACGCCTTTGGCCCCGGCGAAGTGCATGTCGGTGACCGCACAAAATAGATCCCGACACACAATTGGCACAACCAAGATGTTGCAACCAGATTAGCCCGGGGAAGTGCCCCCCCGGAAGAGGGCACACATGGCAGCGCAGTATCAGGCTCTAGTACGCGGGTTGCTCACCCAGTTTGGAGTACGGTCATTTAACAGGACTTCGCAGCGCAAACCCGTTAGCCTTGGTGGACTGATGCAACGAAGAGCCAAAGGGGGGGGCATGACTGATCAGCCATGGAAGAAGTACTACTCAGAGGACGCGCAGAATTTCGATCTGGCCAATATGGGTGCCCAGACGATATCAAAAATGCTTGACGACGCGGCCGATACATACGGGTCGCGAAAGGCGCTAACGACCATATTACCAACCGGAGCAGAGACCTCGATCACCTATTCAGAACTGCGGACACAGGCGGAATATTTCGCTGTCTACCTGCGCGAAGTTCTGGGCCTGAAAGCAGGCGAAACAGTTGCGGTGATGGCAGCCAATTGCATCGGTTTCGGGGTGGCCTCAATGGGGATTGCCAAGGCGGGATGTATCGGTACGAATGTGAACCCGCTATATACCGCGCCGGAATTGGAGCATCAGCTCAGCGACAGTAAGGCGCAGGTCTTGGTGGTTATCGATCTCTTTGGCGACAAGGTGGATGAGGTCATCCACAACACCTCGGTTCGCAACGTTGTGACCATGTCCCTGCTCGAGTTATTTCCCCCGTTGAAACGGGCTGTATTGGGCTTTGTCCTGAAACGCGTAAAAAAAGCCATTCCGCCCATGAAGACGGATCATGTGAGCTTTTCCGCCGCTTTGGCAGCGGGGCGTTCCCGGGCCGGGGCGGTCGATATTGCCGCGTATACAGCCGATGTAAAACCTGACGACACAGCCCTTTACCAGTATACAAGCGGGACAACCGGACGCAGCAAGGGCGCGGACCTGAGCCACATCGCGGTGCTGGCCAATTCCTATCAAGCGGAACTGATGACCAATAGCCTGAGGGGGCCGTCGGGCGAAACAACGCTGATCATCTTACCGCTCTATCACATCACTGCCTTTGCATTGATCTTTATCGCGGGGCTGCGCTCTGGTGGACATGGTGTTCTGGTACCCAGCCCAAGGCCGCTGTCAAATCTGAAGACAGCTTTTGATAAGTACGACGTGACGTGGTTCACCGGCATCAACACGTTGTTCGCGGCCCTTCTGAGCGAGAAATGGTTCAAGAAAGAAATGGTGCAAAACCTGCGCTTTTGTGGATCAGGGGGTGCAGCCCAGACAACAGGGGTCGCGCAAAAGTTTCAGGAAATGACCGGGATCAGGATACTTCAGGGCTATGGCATGACCGAATGTGCCGGTGTGCTGGCGTTTAATCCGGTAGATGACAACCGCTTTGGATATGTCGGTGTGCCGGTTCCTGGCATGCAGGTGCGCATTGTTGATGACGCCGGCGAGGATGTGGCGCAGGGCGTTCCCGGCGAAGTCATTGCGCGTGGACCAACGCTGATGACGGGATATCTGAACCGCCCCGATGCAACGGCGGAAACGCTCATTGATGGCTGGCTTTATTCCGGAGATATCGGTGTTATGGACGCTGAAGGGTTCATCGAGATTGTCGACCGCAAGAAGGACATGATACTCGTATCCGGCTTCAACGTGGCTCCGAACGAGATCGAGGATACGATTTCCCAGTTGCCCGGTGTAGCGCAGGTTGGCGTGGTCGGCATTCCCGATGACAAAACCGGAGAGGCCCCCGCCGCCTTTGTAGTCCGTGCAGATGACAGCGTGACGGAAGAAACGATTTTGGAAGCATGTCGCAAAGGACTGACCAACTATAAGATTCCGAAAATGGTGAAGTTTGTGGAAGAGGTCCCCGTTACCTTGTCGGGCAAGGTGCTGCGCCGAAAACTGAAGGAAGAATATCTGGGATGATCGACATTATTCACATTTGACGTTTCACTTTGAGCTTTGCAAGACCAGAAGCAGCACGTCGAGCCATCGATGACTTTCGCACAATCAGATAACTGATCTGCCGGCTTCCCCAGACCGGCGTTCGGGCGTCGCGCAGCTTTCTATCTGCCATCCGGGGCTGTAACGCTGGGAAAAATCCAGCGACCTTTACTCGAGGCCGATAAAGCAGAAGTGGG
>JBARUV010000280.1:0-2839 GCA_049645905.1 Sulfitobacter sp. | reverse complement strand
GTAGAAATTCGATTGGACCACAGCGCCATTCTCGAAAGTGATGCCGGAATGCAGCGCCGTTGACATGCCCATGACAGCCGCACCCTGTATCTGGCTTTCGATCCGCTCCGGGTTGGCCGCAAAGCCGCAGTCGATGGCCATATGCATCGTGGGCACGGTTATTCGTCCATCCACCACCTTCACATGCGCCGCACAGGCGACATAGGACACGAAACTGCGGTGGACGGCCAGGCCGATCCCCTCTCCTTCAGGCAGATCCTTGCCGTAGCCGATGCCGTCTGCCGCGAGGTTCAGCACATTGGCAAGGCGTCCGGTCTGGATCGGAAATTCTGCCAACGGTTCACCGTAGTTCCAGAAATCATCCGGCAGCCCCGCAGCCACCGGATCAAGCGTGCGCGGTGCGCCGATCAATTCCAGCCACATTTCTTTTTGGTCGCGGCCCAGTTCATTGGCAAGCTCGCCCACGAAGGATCCGATCGCCCACGCGTGCGGGATGTTGGACACCGACCGGAACCAGCCTATTCGCGTATGCGCCAACGCCTTGCCGCTTTCGCAGCGGATGTTGGGAATGTCAAAAGGTACGTCCGTCATGCCCATCGCCTGTTCCAGCGGCAAGACATTGCCTTCGTCCGGTGCAAAGGTCGACAGGATCGAGGGGGCCACGGAACGGTGCAGCCACCCCGTCACCTTGCCCTGGTCATCCAGCGCCACTTCGATCCGTTCAGCCGAGGTGGTGTGGTAGAACGAGTGGTGAATGTCATCCTCGCGCGTCCATTGCACCCGCACCGGTGCGCCGACTTCACGTGATAACAGAGCCGCTTCGGTGACGAAGTCTGCTTTGGATTTGCGCCCGAACCCGCCACCGAGCAAAGTGACGTTGACTGTGACCTGTGCCGGGTCGAGTTCAAGCGCCGCGGCAGTGTCGGTGCGCGTGGTATAAGGGCTCTGCACGGGGGCCCAGATTTCCAGACCGTCCGCCGTGTAATTGGCAATGGCGGCGGGTGGCTCCATCGGGATATGGGCCATATGGGACTGCGTATAGGTGCGCGTTAGGGTTCTTGCGGCATTTGCAAAGGCTGCGTCCGTGTCCCCCTGATCGCGCGCGGGTGTCCCCGGCTGTTCGGAGGTTTCGAGCATTTCGGCCATATAGGCTTCCGAGTTGTAGCCACCGTGCTCACCTGCCTCCCATTCAATTTCAAGCAGCGCAACACCTTCTGTCGCAGCCCAGGTATTTGTCGCGACAACGGCGATTCCACCGAGCGGCGCAAACTTCTGCGCAAGGCCGCCGTACGGCAATTCATGGACGCTTTCGACCCCCGGAACGGCAAGCGCCTCTGTGGCATCATATGATATGGCCCTGCCGCCAACGACAGGCGGGCGGGCGATCACGGCGAACTTCATCCCGGGGAGGACGACATCCGCACCATAGGTCGCTTTGCCCGTGGTGATGTCTCGCAAGTCGGTAATCTGGGTGGTGCCCTTGCCGATATAGCGGAACTGGTCCTCGGTCTTGTAGACAACATCCTCATGTGCAGGGACCGGTTGGGCCATCGCGGCCTCGGCCAGATCGCCAAAGCTCAGGATATTGCCCTTCGAGTTGATACAGGCATGGCTTTCCACGCGCACGTCTGACGGATCGACATTCCATTCCGCGGCCGCTGCTCTGGCCAACATGGTGCGCACGGCACCACCCATCCGGCGTGCCGCTTGGATGTGATGCCGCAGGGACCGCGATCCATCGGTGTCCTGATTGCCGTATTTAAGTTCATCGCCAGGCGCCTGGACGATCTTTACCTGGCTCCAGTCGGCCTCCATCTCATCGGCCATGATCATCGGGAGGGTCGTCTTTGCTCCGGTGCCCATTTCGGAGCGGTGCGCGACGAGCGTCACGGTGCCGTCAGCATCTATGGAGATAAAGATCAGCGGATCATCGACCAGCCCGTTGGCCATGCCGCTCCCGCCCGTTGCGTAGGTGTCAAATGCCTGTGCAGGCATGGCATAGGCCGCGATTGCAAACGCCCCGGTGGTGCCCAGAAAACCGCGACGGCTGACTTTCGCCAGATGCACGACGGGATTTTCAGCAGGAGTGGCGGTGGCTTTTTCAAGATATTTCAGCATGGCTCAGCTCCCTGTGCTTGCAAGTCGGACCGCATCGACGATCCTCTGGTAACACCCGCAGCGGCAGACATTGCCGGACATGGCGCTCAGAATTTCTTCATCGCTGGGTTTGGGGTTGTCGCTCAGCAGGGAGGCGGCCTGCATGATCTGGCCACTCTGGCAGAAACCGCACTGGGGTACATTGAGATCGCGCCAGGCAACCTGAAGACTGTGATCGCCGGCAGGGTCGAGCCCTTCGATGGTGGTTACCTGCTTTCCGGCGACCTCCCCCAGGGTGGTCTGACAGGCGCGAACGGCTTTGCCATCCACATGGACCGTACATGCCCCACAAAGGCCGACGCCGCAGCCGTACTTCGTCCCCGTCAGCCCGGCAATGTCGCGGACTGCCCAGAGTAGCGGCATCTCATCCGCTGCATCAACGTCTTGCTGGACTCCGTTAAGAGTTATCTTCGTCATGGTCTCCCCCCCATTCTTTGATCTGATGCGCCCAAGGTCTTTGCAGTGGCGTGGCGGCCGTTTTCTACCTGGTCTGGAATCGCAACTTGGGGTTATGATAGCATATCAAGCGCGTTTCAGGTCAAGATTTGCGAAAGCGCAGGTTCAGCCGTCTGTTTTCAAACGGAAAGCCCCACCTGAGATGACTTGCCGCTTCACTTCGTTACAGGTTCGACGGGGCCGACTTATTGTGAAAGGGCTACTTCGATACCGGCAAAGCTTGCGA
>JBARUV010000279.1:0-3218 GCA_049645905.1 Sulfitobacter sp. | reverse complement strand
GCATTGGGCAGCTTGGATGAGGCGATGAAAGCGACAAACATGTCGTTGGCGGAAGCTGCGGAAATCTGTGGCGTTTCGGCTGAAGATATCGCCAAGGCAGCCGCATGGATTGCGGAACCCAAAGACGGTGAGCGCCGCAAATGCGTCACCGCCTACGAGAAAGGGATTATCTGGGGCAATGATAACTATCGCACCATCGGCGCGTTGGTAAACATCGCCTTGGCAACCGGTAACGTTGGCCGTGAAGGTGGCGGGATTTGTCGCCTTGGTGGCCACCAAGAAGGCTACTACCGGCCATCTGATGGCCACGTTGGTCGCCCGGCCGAGTATGTTGATCAGCTCTTGATCAATGGCGGTGGCAAGGTCCACCACATTTGGGCAACGGACCACTACAAAACCACACTGAACGCATCTCAATTCAAGCGCGTGCACAAAAAGCGCTCTGACATGGTCAAAGACGCCATGGACGCTGCAGCAGGAGGAAGCCGTGCAGATTTGGTCGATGCAATCGTCGGCGCGGTCAATGCGGGTGGCCTGTTTGTTGTTGATGTGGACATCATCCACAGCCAGATCGGTGCAAACGCACATGTTGTCTTGGCAGCGTGTGAATCCAACGAGATGAACCTTACGTCGATGAACGGTGAACGTCGCTTGCGTCTGTCCGAAAAGTACATGGACCCATTTGGCAACTCTCGCCCTGACTGCCTCATTGCGGCGGCCGTTGCACAGAATATGGAACGTGTTCTGACTGATATGGGCAATGCTGATTATGCCGCACAGTTCAAAGGCTATGATTGGGAAACCGAAGAAGACGCCTTTATGGACGGCTATCATCAGGGCAACCCCGACGTAACCTATGACCGCTTGCGCGCAATGGGCAACAACGGTGTTCTTGAGCCAGTCATCGGTTATGAAGATGGTAAGTTGATTGGAACCGAACGCGAATATGCTGACGGCAAGTTTACCCGCCACGGTCGTGAAGATCAAAAGGCTCTGTTCTGCGCTGCTGGGTGGCGAGGTTGGCAAGCTGCTGGCAAAGCTGAGGAAGAAGCCAAGCATGAGTTCTGGATCAACAACGTGCGTGCCAATATTTTTTGGCAAAGCCAGTTCCTGGATCAAGACAATGATTTCGTTCAGGATCGCTTCCCATATCCGTTCATCGAAATGAATGCTGACGATATGGCTCGGCTGGGTATATCCGCTGGTGATTTGATCGAGATTTCGAATGGAAACGGTGCGACAGAAGGTATGGCGTATCCAGTAGAAACTGCCAAACTTGGTCAGGTCGCGATGGTGTTTGGCTCGCCTGCGGGTAGCCAAGGTAACGTGGTGAGCCCGGGTGTGAATGAATTGGTTCTGCCAGACTACAAACATACGTGGGGCAATATTCGTAAACTTGCAAATGCGACACCGCGAACAAAAGCGGTGTCCTTCAAGTCGAAGGAATACACTGCTTGAGTTGATAAAAAGGGGCGGCAGACTTGCCGCCCTTTTCTTAGTGACACTCAACACGACCCGCCGGTACACGAAACGTAATCCTGTCGGAGTTGATTACACATGATAAAAAGAACGTTCTTGGGCATTGGACGGCTCTGTTGCACAAATCGGCTGATGGCGAGGCTACCCCTTTCCCCGGACGGACTTATCCTACGGCCTCTGTGACGGGTATTCCGAGGGCGGTGTAGCCGTTCATGAAGGCGATACGGATCTGGACCTCGGCAACCTGGCGGTCGAAGTCCCGCGCCATGAGGCGCTGCCCCAGCAGTTTCATACAGTGCATCTTTGTCTCGACGCGGCTTCGGCGGTAGTATCCGCTCCAGTTTCGCCAGATCGCGCGACCGAGGTATCTTGAGGCTCGCAGCGCCTCGTTTCGCGCGATGGCGTCATGGCAATAGCGCGTATCGTAGTCACCGTCAGCGGTGACGCTGCCGATCTGCTCCTCCGCCGGGATCTGGCTGAGCAGGTCGGGCAGGATCGGCGCATCACCAATGTGGCTCCCGGTGATCTCGACGGCCCGAACCTCCATCGTTTTCTCGTCAATTCCAAGATGGATCTTGCGCCAGACGCGCCGTTTGGGACCGCCATGCTTGCGAGCATGCCACTCGCCTTCGCCCTCGACCTTGATGCCGGTGCTATCAATCAGCAGATGCAGCGGGCCTGTGGAGTCCCGATACGGGACCTTGACGGCAAGGGTCTTCTGGCGGCGGCTTAGGGTGCTGAAGTCGGGCACTTTCCAATTCACACCCACCAGGCGCAGCAGGCTTTCGACGAACCCCGTCGTCTGCCTCAATGCCATGCCGAACAACACTTTCATGGAAAAGCATGTCTGGATGGCGGGATCGCTGTAGGTCTGCTGGCGGCCACGCCGACATGTAAGGGTGGCCTCCCAGATTATCTCGGGATCGAACCAGATCGTCAACGAGCCACGGCGCTTGAGCTCTTCGTTATAGGCTGGCCAGTTCCTGGTCTTGTAGGTTGGGGGTGTGGGTCTGCTCTTGCATCCCAGCTACCACGCTGGATTCACAAGATGAATCCCAAACGAGGTTTGTGCAACAGAGCCCATTGGGGGATTACCTGAAGTATTGGCCGGAGTGATTGCACCCGGCGAGTGGCGTTTACAGGCGAGCGACGTCGGGGATCGTCACACCCAGTTCTTCAAGCGCGCGCAAAGCACCTGGATGCAAGCCGCGTTTTCACACGGCTCCGCAAACAAGGAACAGTTGCCATCGGCAATGTTAATACTGTGACCGTCCTGAACAGCGATGATTTGCTTGAGATGGCGGAATTAGCCTGAGGTCGACTGTCTGACGTCAGCGCTTGTGGGTCCACATAGCGTTATTTGATAAGAGAGTGATCTTGTCTCATCGTAACCACTGAGGAGTGGAAGATGAGACAAACAACTGGAACCCGCAAAAGCCCTGTCGAGAAGATCGTCAAAGACATCAAGCGGGCCACCCGCAAGCATTACTCATCCGAAGAGAAGATCAGGATCGTCTTGGACGGCTTGCGCGGGGAGGACAGCATCGCTGAACTGTGCCGGCGCGAAGGCATCTCGCAGGGCATCTACTACAAATGGTCGAAAGACTTCATGGAAGCAGGCAAGAAGCGGCTGGCTGGCGATACTGCACGCGCTGCAAACACCGACGAGGTGAAGGATCTGCGCCGTGAAGCGCGCGATCTGAAGGAGGTCGTGGCAGAACAAACGCTCGAACTTTGGC
>JBARUV010000278.1:0-3297 GCA_049645905.1 Sulfitobacter sp. | reverse complement strand
GCGCGGTATGTGGCCCCCTTCATCCAGGAACGGTTGGCGGCATCTATGGACATCAGGATCACGCGCAACAGGACCTCGCCGTCATCTGCTACAGGCATCGGCGCTTCGGTCAGGGCGAAATGATCCGATGTCAGAGCGTCGGTAGGAAGCGAGGCAATCGTGATCTGGCGGTTTGTCATGAGGTATGTCCTATTGTGCGAATGTATGGAGGGAAGCGGAATGAACGAAGCGAGGCAACATAGGTTCCAGCCCCCCGAAGGTGCAGCTGATTTGCTGTTGATCCGGCATGGAGAAACACAGGCGGCTGTGCGTGGGCAGTCGTTTCCCATGATCGGCGGGCAGGGAGATCCGGCATTGCGCGCCGAGGGTGAGGCGCAGGCGCAAGCCGTGGGTGCAAGGTTGAAAGCAGAGCCTATCAAGGCGATTTACGTCACAACCATGCAGCGGACGCACCAGACGGCCGCCCCATTGGCAGCGGCGCTTGGAATGACACCGCGGGTTGAACCTGACCTGCGCGAGGTTTTTCTGGGAGACTGGGACGGCGGCGAATTTCGGTTTCGCCAGCAGGCAAACGACCCCGCGTTTATGCGCGCCAGAGAGCTGCAGGAATGGGGTGAATTGCCCGGAGCGGAGACGACGGCCGCGTTGCAGGCCCGTGTGAAGGCGGGTCTGCAACGTATCGCAGCTGCCCATGCCAATGAACTTGTCGCGGTTGTCGTGCATGGCGGCGTCATTTCTGCAGCCTTGGCCGTAGCAACCGGATCGCCTGCTTTTGCGTTCAATGGGGCCGACAACGGGTCGATCAGCCGCATTGTGGTGCATGGCGAACGGATGACCTTGCGCGGGTTCAACGACGTAACACATTTGCGGTGAAACAGACATAGGATTTCTAGTCTACGGTCACGACGACTTTGCCCAGTACCTTGCGATCTTCCATCAGCCTGAGGGCATCGGCAGCCTGTTCCAACGGGTAGCGCGCAGAGATGCGCGGCTTGATCTGGCCATCGGCATACATGGTGAACAGATCGCTCATGTTTTCGGCGTGCGATTTCGGTTCGCGCAGCGTGTGGGCCCCCCAGAAAACGCCAACGATCTGACAGCCTTTGAGTAGCGTCAGATTAAGCGGGATTTTCGGAATACCGGCAGGAAAGCCAACAACCAGATAGCGGCCTTTCCATGCCAGTGCACGCACGGCGGGTTCCGCGTAATCGCCGCCAACCGCGTCGTAGACCACGTCAACGCCGTCGCCGCCTGCCAAATTCTTGATCCGGGCGGAAAGCTCCTTTTGCGCGGCGCGGTCAGACATGTCACGCGCGTAGATCAGTGTCTCATCGGCACCCAAATCCCGGCAGAATTGCGCTTTTTCTTCGGAGGAGACAGCAGCGATCACGCGCGCGCCGGCAGCCTTGCCAAGTTCGATCGCCGCCGCACCGACACCACCCGCAGCGCCGAGAATCAGCAGGCTTTCGCCCTTTTTGATCTCTGCACGGTTTTTCAGCGCGTGATGGGATGTGCCATAGGTCAGGATCAGGCAGGCGGCATCGTCAAACGGCATCGCATCGGGGATTTTGATCACCCTTGCAGCATCGGCAATCACATGGGTGGCAAAACCGCCAAAGCCGGTCAGTGCCAGCACACGATCACCAACGGCAAGAGATGTGACATCTGCCCCCAGCGACTCCACTTCGCCCGCGATTTCGCCACCGGGCGCAAAGGGGCGGGGAGGTTTCATCTGGTACATGTCGCGGATGATGAGTGTATCCGGAAAATTCAGCCCGGCAGCGTGGACCTTGATTCGCACTTGTCCTTTGGCGGGATCGGGGGTTGGAATGTCTTCCAGAACCAGTGTTTCGGGTCCGCCAGTGTCGTGGCTGAGCATGGCTTTCATCTGTCGTTCCTCCTGACGGTGTGGGGCGCAATAGGCGGTGTCACCTTACAACTTGTCAATCAATTTTCGAAATGCAATTCTGCACAGCGGAATGATGGCGTGCATAGAATGCGCCAACCGCTTTCGGGGAGGATAGCGATGAACGACCAAAGTACGCTGGAAGGTTTCCGCGCGGAACTGCGCGACTGGCTGGAAGAAAACTGCCCCCCTCAAATGCGAGATGGCAACAATACCGAAGATGGGATTTGTTGGGGTGGCAAGCAATGGTCATTTTCATCGCCTGCGCAACAGCAGTGGTTGGAGCGGATGGCTGCAAAAGGATATACGGTTCCCCGTTGGCCGGTTGAATATGGCGGTGCGGGGCTGACCCGCGATGAGGAAAAGATCTTTCACGAAGAGATGGGGCGGATCGACGCGCGACTGCCGTTGCAGAGCTTTGGCATCTGGATGCTGGGGCCCGCCTTGCTGCATTTCGGATCGCATGAGCAAAAGTTGAACTATCTGCCGCCGATCGCGCGCGGCGAGGTGCGGTGGTGTCAGGGATATTCCGAACCCGGTGCCGGATCGGATCTGGCAAGCGTTCAGACCAAGGGTGACGACAAGGGCGATCATTGGCTGGTGAATGGCCAGAAAATCTGGACGTCATATGCCGACAAGGCCGACATGATTTTTGCGCTGGTTCGGACCGACTGCGAAGCACCCAAGCACAAGGGCATTTCGTTTCTGCTGATGGACATGAGCGATCCCGGCATCGAGACACGGCCCATCAAGATGATCAGTGGCATCTCGCCGTTTTGCGAGACTTTTTTCACCGATGTCAAAGTCGCGAAAGACCAGATTGTCGGGGAGGAAAACCGAGGTTGGGATGTGGCGAAATATCTGCTGACCCACGAGCGGGAGATGATTTCAGCCGGAGGACAGGGCCTAGCAGGTGGACGTGCGCTGGGTGCTGTTCTGGCAGAGACGATGGGCGAATTGAACGACGCAACCCTGCGTGCTGCTGCGATGCGCTGTGAAGTTGATAGTCTCGCGATCGGGCTGACGCTTGAGCGGTACAAGGATCAGGCTGAGGGTGGTCGGGGTGCCGGCGATGCTTCTGCGATGCTAAAGTACATGGGCACCGAGCTCAACAAGCAGCGTCACGAACTGATGATGACCGCGGGTGGTTCTGATGCGCTTGAGTGGGACGGACCCCTTGGCAATCGTGCGGGCGACTGGTTGCGGACCAAAGCCAATTCCATCGAGGGGGGTACCAGCGAAGTGATGCTGTCCATCGTGTCGCGGCGCGTACTTGGTCTTCCGGGGTAGAGAAATGGCAAAACTGGTAATGAGCGAAGAAGAGACAATGCTTGCCGATAGTGCGGCAGGGTTTCTTGAGGCGGCGGCCCCGATCGGCAAGTTTCGGGCGA
>JBARUV010000277.1:0-1689 GCA_049645905.1 Sulfitobacter sp. | reverse complement strand
CTGATACCCAGATTTCACAATGCGATGGCGCGGGCAAGTTTCCATGATCTGTGCGGCCGCGCTCTTGGTCCGGCTGATTACCTTGCGTTGGCCGATGCGGTGCGGGTACTGCTGCTTGACGAAATCCCCCAACTGGGGCGCAATAATTTCAACGAAGCGAAACGATTTGTCACGCTGATTGATGCTCTTTACGAAGCACGCGTGCGGCTGATCTGTTCTGCGGCCGCCAAGCCCGAAATGCTCTACCTTGAAGGCGAGGGTACGTTTGAATTTGAACGCACTGCGTCACGCCTGCGTGAAATGCAAGCTGAAGGCTGGGGTCAGGAATCGTTGGAAAACTGAAACTGCGTGTCGGCCTCAACATCGCCCGGATGGTAGGGACCGCCCGAATTGTATAACAGCCAAAGGCCGCCGACAATGATGCTGAACCCGACGGCAATAAAGACGACCTGTGACCAGCTATTCTCCAGATCATCTACGTGCGACGTTGTTTTTGACTTTGTGCCCGTGTCCACGATGCTCACCTCTATTTTCCAGTTGTCGCGTAGAAATATCACGCCTAGATTAAGGTAGCCTTACACCATATGGTGGAATTTTGGCAGGTAGCCATACGAAATATGGTGCCTTAGCTGTTTTCGCGCAACACGTTGCCTGCAAGATAAAGCGAACCGCAGATCAGGATTTTTGCCGACGGGTCAAGCGCAACGATCTGACTCAGGGCTTGCGTCACGCTTGTCGCTTCGAATGCTTTCATGCCCTCGGCGCGTGCCGCCTTGGCTGTCGCCTCCGCTGGCAGAGTGTTTACCTCACCGGGAATGGAAACCGCATATAGCGCCTCTGCTTGGGCCGCGAGGGGGCGCAGGTAGCCGCCAATGTCTTTTGTATTGAGCATGCCGCAGATCAGATAAGTCGGACGGCGTGCGCCACTTGCCAGAACCTGCGCGATTGCCTCTCCGGCGGCAGGATTGTGGCCCCCGTCCAGCCAAAGCTCCGCCTGCCCTGCGGCATCGACCAGCGGCCCGCCGGTCAAACGTTGCATCCGCGCTGGCCAAAACGCGCGCGTCACCGCCGCCTCACAAGCCATTTCATCCATGCCGAGGTGGCGCAGGGCGGCAAGGGCCGCACCTGCGTTCATCACCTGATGTGCGCCCGGAAGATTGGGTAATGGCAGGTCAAGCAGTCCGCGATCGTCGCTGTAGATCAGCCGTCCCGCCTCAACTCCCACATGCCACTGCTGGCCATAGACCAGAAGCGGCGCACCCTTCTTTGCCGCAACTGCTTCGATGACGTCCAATCCGGCTTCGTCTTGCGGACCAACGACGCAGGGCACGCCGCGCTTGATAATTCCGGCCTTCTCGCCTGCAATTTGGGCAAGCGTATCACCCAAATACTGTTGATGGTCTATCGAAATAGGGGTGATGATGGTCAGCGCAGGCCGATCCACAACATTGGTCGCATCCAGCCGCCCGCCGAGCCCGACCTCCAGCAGCGTGTAATCCGCAGGTGTACGGGCAAAAGCCCGCAGCGCTGCGCAGGTCGTGATTTCAAAGTAGGTAATGCTTTCCCCACCATTCGCGGCGTAACATTCATCCAGCACCGCCGTCAGTGCATCTTCGTCGATGAATGTGCCCGCCAGTCGTATGCGTTCGTGAAAACGTGCCAGATGGGGTGATGTATAGGCGTGAACCG
>JBARUV010000276.1:0-51086 GCA_049645905.1 Sulfitobacter sp. | reverse complement strand
TCAGCCCCTCACCCGCTGCGATGCGCAGCTGTTCGGCCACCAGATCAAAGCCCGTCACCATTTCGGTCACCGGATGTTCAACCTGCAGGCGGGTGTTCATTTCAAGGAAGTAAAAGGAGCCGTCTTGCGCATAGATGAATTCAACCGTGCCAGCACCGCGATAGTTAACCGCGCGGGCGATTCCGGCGGCGGTTTCGCAGATGTCCAGACGTTGCGCCTCTGACAATGCCGGTGACGGCGTTTCCTCGATGATCTTCTGGAACCGGCGCTGGATTGAGCATTCGCGTTCCCAGAAATGCACAACATTGCCCTGCCCGTCACCCATCACCTGTACTTCGATGTGGCGCGGGCGTTCGATGTAGCATTCAACAAAAAGCCGCCCGTCACCGAAATAACGCTCACCCTCGCGGCGCGCGGTTTCGATCTCGGTTTCCAAGGTGCTGTCGTCGCGCACGACGCGCATCCCCTTGCCGCCACCGCCTGCCGAGGGTTTGATCAGCAGCGGATAGCCAACCGCGCGGGACCGTTCGACAAATGTTGCGGGGTCGTCATCTTCGATGGCCGAAGGGGCAACGGGAAAGCCGCGTTCTTGCACAAAGGCGCGGGCACGGATCTTGTCGCCCATCAGGTCGATGACCTCTGATGTAGGGCCAACAAATGTCACGCCAGCCTTTTCCAGCGCGGCCACAAAACCGGCATTTTCCGACAAAAAGCCATAACCGGGATGCACCGCATCTGCGCCAACGCGTGTTGCCGCCTCAACAATCTGCGGGATGTCGAGATAGGCGGCGACGGGGGTTGGGCCATCAATGATAACAACTTCGTCGGCAATCCGGTGCGCCGGCCCCTCTTGTTCCGCGGCATGGCGCAACACGGCTGTCGCTAGGCCGCGCGCCTTGGCGGTGCGCAAGACACGCGCCGCGATCTCGCCCCTGTTGGCAACCAGCAGTTTGGAAATAGTCATCTTGTTTCCTTTCATGCGCTCTGGGCAGAGCGAAGCCCGTCTTGGGTGGCCATGTCAGCCGGCACAGGGATTTCGATATCAAGCAGCATTTGCGCAAAGCCCTTGCCTTGCGGGTCAATCCGAACCGAGGCAATGCCGCCACCGCCCAGCGATTCATGCAGCAGGAAGTTCAGCGAATTGCTGCCGGGCAAATCGAAGCGTTCGACGCTACCCTCGCAAAGGTGGGCGAAATAGTCTTTCACTACTTCTTCGGTGAGCGCCGATCGAATAAAAGGCAAATACTCCGGTTTGCGTGCCAGAATACCGATGTTGGCGATATCGCCCTTGTCGCCCGAACGACCCCAAGCCAATTCAATCAGCCGGACCTTGATCGCATCGCTTCCAGCCTCGCGACTGTCTGCTTGCTGTGGGGCGGGGGCATTAAGCTGCACAGGATTGGTGGCCACGGTGACGGACACATCCTTACCGTCGACCTCAACCGTAACGGGCGTGTCAGCCTTGTCTTGCAGGAAAGAGAAGAGCCGCACCACCGGCTGCACTTTGGGGCGTCCGGCAAAGAACCCGGTCAGACCCTGCGCGGTAGAGATGGCCATCGGCGCAATTTCTCCGGCAAAGATATTGAGCGCGCGCCTGTCGTCATGCGCTGCGCCGATCTTGAGCACCACTTCGCGCGTTTGCGCGCGGGCGTTGGCACCGTAAGTGGCTTCGGCCCCCAGCACCTCGGTGCTGACCTGCCGAAAGTCGCCAAGGTTCTTGTCGCGAAAAATGCGGCGGCAACGGGTCAGGATCGCTTCGGCCACGCGCTCGGCCTTGGCCGGAGCGTCGATAGCGGCGAGCGTCAAAGTGGTGATCGCGCGCCAGCCGTCGGCGTGGGTCGCCGAGACCTTGTAGCTGCCAGTGCGCCCCAAACCTCTGCCGCCTTTGACCAGCACCTGGTCAGGGCCGACTTGTTCGAGCGTAACACCAGACCAATCGCAAATCACATCCGGCAACAAATAGGCGCGGGGATCACCGATCTCATAAAGCATCTGTTCGCCAACCGAGCCGGGCACAACCAACCCGCCGGTGTCCGGCGTTTTGGTCATGATGAAACTGCCATCCTCGGAAACCTCGACGATGGGCATGCCCATGTCGTCCCAGCCCGGCACGTCCTGCCAGTCGGTAAAGTTACCCCCCGTCCCTTGCGGGCCGCATTCAATCAGATGACCCGCCAGCGAGCCTTGGCTCAGCTTGTCCCAGTCTTCGTCGCCCCAACCGAATTCGTGCATCAAGGGGCCAAGCGCAACAGCGCTGTCGGCGCAGCGTCCGGTGATCACGATGCTGGCTCCGCCGCCCAACGCTGCTGCGATGGGACGGGCACCCAGATACGCATTCATGCTATAGATGTCGTCGGGGAACGCGGCACCAGAGAACATTTCCGTCTGGCCGCTGGCGCGAATCGCGTCAGCTTGCGCAGATAAATCATCGCCCAGCACAACGCCGATTGACAGGTCGATCCCCGCCTCGGCGGCCGCCTTGGCCAGCGCATCGCGACAGCCTCGCGGGTTCACGCCACCGGCATTGGCCACAACCTTGATGCCTTTGGACTTGATCTCGGACAACCACGGCACCAGCGCCTTGACGAAGTCCGGCGCATATCCCGCATCAGGGGTTTTGGCGCGCGCCCGGGCCATCAGCGACATTGTCACTTCAGCCAGATAGTCAAACACCAGATAGTCAATTTCACCTTTCGACACCAATTGGCCGACTGCTTCGGGCGTATCGCCCCAAAACCCGGAGGCGCATCCGATGCGCAGCTTTCGATCTGACATATTCTTCTCCTCCCGCCTTTTCAGCGGCCCGTCCATTCGGGTTTGCGTTTTTCAACGAAAGCAGCAAAGCCCTCGCGTGCATCTTCGGTTTGGGCCACCCGCGGCAACAGCGTTTCAGCAAAGCGCATCTGCTGCGGATAGGTCATGTCTTGCATCGCGTGATTGGCATATTTGCCCAGCCGGATCGCCGTTGGTGACTGTGCTGCAATTTGCGCAACCAGTTCCGCTACCTTGTCGTCCAGTCCGGTGCCCTCTGTCACATAGTTAACCAGATCATAGCGCAGTGATTCCTCTGCCGTCAGGGGCACGCCGGTGATGAACATTTCCATTAACCTGCGCCGTGGCAGGACACGCATCATCGGCGGCACGATGGTCAAGGGAAACAGCCCGATCTTCACTTCCGGTGTTCCGATCTTGGCATGATCCGCCATCACGGCCAAATCGCAAGCACAGACAATGCCTGCACCCGCACCCACGGCCACACCGTTGATACGTGCTATGGTTGGTTTTCGGCAGGCTTGTATTGTGTCGAACAATCTACCGGCAAAATGCACCGGATCAGCCGGATCTTGAACAAACGGACCGCCATCGCTCCCTGCCTTGAGGTCACCTCCCGCACAAAAGGCGCGATCGCCCTCGCCGGTCAAGACAATCACCCGGCAGTTGGGGTCAGATTCGGCGGTAGTAAGTGCGGAAATAATGCCTTCTGCCACTTCACGGTTCAAAGCGTTCCGCTGGTCCGGGCGGCAAATCGTTATGCGGGTTTCATGCCCATGCGCATGCCGACGAACGACATTATCATCCATATTCTTAACCATTCCCGAAACCTCCTCATTCTCCTGCCGACCTTGAATGCTACGTTAGGTCGCCAAAAGCTTGCCTTGATCTATTTTCTAACATGTGTTTGATTTTGGTCAACACTGCAGCCGATTTTTTCAAAAGGAAAGATGATATGACCAGCCAGACCGAACTTGCCATGGCTGATCTGGAGGCCATCAGGGCCAACTATTCGCTGACCGATGAGCAGCGCCAGATCGTCGACCACGTGGACCGGGTGTCGCGCGAGGTGTTGCACCCGCTGCAGGCGCGTATGGATGAAGAAGAATGGTGGCCCGATGGTTTGTTCAAGCAAATGGGCGAACTGGGCCTTCTGGGAATAACTGCGCCCGAAGAATTGGGCGGATCGGGCCAGAACGAATTCACTCAGGCTCTGGTGTCCGAAGTGATTTCGAAATGGAATCCCGCTGTGGGCCTGTCGCATGGGGCGCATGATAACTTGTGCCTGAACAACCTGCTGCGCAACGGTTCTGAAGAGCAGGTAAAGAAATATGTGCCGGGCCTGTGTTCCGGTGATCTGGTCGGGGCATTGGGTCTGACCGAACCCGGTGCGGGATCGGATGCGCTTGGCTCCATGGCGACCACGGCGCGCCGCGATGGCGATGATTATGTCATCAACGGCTCAAAGATCTACATCACCAATGGGCCAATCGCAGATGTGGTCCTGCTTTATGCAAAAACAGACAAATCCAAAGGTGCCAAAGGTATCTCTGTCTTTATCATTGAAACTGACAACCCCGGTTTCAAGGTGGCGCAGAAGCTGGACAAGATGGGCTTTCGCGGGTCGCCTACGGGGGAGCTGGTGTTTGAGGACTGCCGGGTGCCGGCCTCAGCCATGGTAGGCACCGAAAACAGCGGCGTCTCAGTGGTGATGAGCGGGCTGGATCTGGAACGCGCAATGGTTGCCTCTGTCTGCGTCGGTATGGCCGAACGCGCGCTGGAACTGGGTCTGGAGTACGCCCAGATTCGGGAGCAATTCGGCAAACCGATTGCAAGTTTCCAGATGATGCAGTCAAAGCTGGCCGAGATTTACACCGAAGTCGAAACCGCCCGCGCCTTTGGTTATCGCGCGCTGGCCGCCTGTGTTGGACTTCCCAAGGGTGCCGGGGGGCGTGGCGAGATCCACAAGCTGACAGCGGCGGCCTGCCTTTATGCGGGCGAAGCCTTTAACAAGGCCGTCACAGAGGCCTGCCATATCCACGGCGGCTCCGGCTACATGCAGGACACCGAAATCAACCGGTTGTTCCGCGCCAACAAACTGTTGGAAATCGGTGCGGGCACCAGTGAAGTCCGCAAAATCATCATCGCCGAAGAACTTTTGCGCGCCTGAGGGAGGACATGACCATGAACAAGCAATTACGCAACGACATCAGCCTTCCGACACATTTCATGTCGGAAGAACAGCAGGCGCTGGCCGATCAGGCTGGCAAATTTTTCATGTCCGAGTTTCATCACCTGAACGCGGAAATGGACGACACAGATGATCTGCCGCCCTCGGTTTTTCCCTCGCTGGGCAAGATGGGGTATCTCGGCCTGAATGTGCCACCAGAATTCGGCGGGGCGGGTCTCGATTTTACCTCGGCCTGCATCATTACCGAAGAACTGTCGCGCGCGTCGGCTGCAATCGGGCTGACCCATGTGGCGCATGACAACCTGTGCGTGAACAATATCTACCGCAACGCCAATGACGATCTGCGCCGCAAATATCTGCCGGGCCTGTGCGACGGCACGCTGATTGGCGCTTTGGGCCTGACCGAACCCGGCGCGGGCTCCGATGCGCTGGGGTCTATGCGTACCACGGCCAAAAAGGATGGCGACGATTACATCCTGAACGGGGCCAAGATCTATATCACCAATGGGCCGATTGCCGATCTGGTGCTGGTCTATGCCAAGACCTCGCCCGAGAAAGGGGCCAAAGGCATTTCCGCCTTTATCGTGGAAACTGACACGCCGGGTTTCAAGGTGGCGCAGAAGCTCAACAAAATGGGTTTCCGTGGATCGCCAACAGGCGAATTGGTGTTTGAAGACTGCCGTGTGCCTGCCAAGAACATGGTCGGCAAGCTGGACGGTGGGGTTGCGGTAACGATGTCTGGGCTGGACCTTGAACGTGCCATCGTTTGCTTCAATGCTCTGGGCATTGCGCAACGGGCGCTGGATATTTCCGTCGACTATGCCAAGACGCGCCAACAGTTCGGCAAACCGATTGCCAGTTTCCAAATGGTGCAGGCAATGCTGGCTGACATGTACACGCAGATCGAGGCGGCGCGCAGCCTTTCCCTGAAAACCGTCGCCATGTGCGAGGGTTTGGAAGAAGGCGAAGGTGGACGCGGTGAGATTCACAAGCTGACCGCAGCAGCGATTTTCAAGGCCGCCGAAGTCACGTCATTCGTGCTGGACAAGGCTGTCCAGATCCATGGTGGCTCTGGCTATATGCGCGATACCGAAGTGAACCGGCTTTATCGCACGGGCCGCGTGCTGGAGGTTGGCGCTGGCACCCAAGAGGTGCGCAAGCTGATCATCGCCGGCGAACTTTTGAAAGGCTGAGGGAAAGAACATGAGCGATCAAAAGACACCGCGCTACGCGCCGGATTTGATGGCGGGCCAAGTAGCCCTTGTCACTGGATCAGGCTCAGGAATGGGCCGGGCGACCGCGCTTGAAATGGCGGCTTGCGGGGCCAGACTGGCGCTGTTTGCTCGCCGCGAAGAGCCGCTGGAAGAAACCGCCGAGATGATCCGCGCGGCGGGGGGCGAGGCATTTGTTGTGCCCGGTGATACCCGCGATGAGGACAGTATCGAAGTTGCGATGGGACGCATCAAGGAGCACTACGGGCAGCTGGACGTTTTGGTAAACAATGCAGGTGGCCAATATATTGCCTCTGCGCGCGACATCACCAACAAAGGTTTCGAGGCAGTGATTCGCAACAACCTGATTGGATCGTGGCAGATGACTCGCGCAGCTGCGGATCATTTCATGTATGACAACGGCGGATCGGTTGTGTTTGTCACCGCGATATCTGCCCGCACCGCCCTTACCGGCTTTACGCATACTGTCGCTGCCCGCGCCGGTGTAACAGGTATGATGAAAACCCTGGCCGCTGAATGGGGCGAATACGGCATTCGTTTGAATTGCGTCGCACCGGGAACAATCAAGACCGAGGCGCTTGGCCGCTACCCTATTCAGCCTGAGCAATGGAAAAAGCTGAATCGCTCGGTTTTGAACCGAATGGGCATGGCCGAAGATATCGCCGGAACGATCATTTTCCTCGCGTCCAAGCTGGGTAATTTTGTCACCGGCGAAGACATTTACATCGACGGTGGGGAAACCCTGCACATGGGCCACGATGCCCGCGACATGATCAATCCCGACATGTTCGACAACCGAGAGCGCGGAGACGGAAAAAATGAGTAAGCCCTGTGTCCTTCTGGATATCAAAGACCGTATTGCCACAGTTACGCTGAACGATCCGGAACGGCGCAATCCGATCACCGGAAATGATATGATCGAAGCTCTTTTGGATACCTTCGCCAAAGTGCAGGCTGATCCTGAAGTGAGCGTCATGATCCTGACCGGTGCCGGTTCGGCATTCTGTGCAGGTGGTGACATCAAAGAGATGAACGACCCTGAGGGGGTCTTTCGTAAGGAGCCTCTGGCGGCGGCGCAAAGCTATGTCGACGGTGTGCAGCGTCTGCCTCAGGCGCTCTACAACATCGACGTTCCAACCATTGCGGCGGTCAATGGCCCCGCTGTCGGTGCGGGCTGTGATCTGACCATGATGTGCGACATGCGCATCGCGTCGGAAAAGGCAAAGTTCGGAGAGGTGTTCCTGAACCTTGGGATTATTCCGGGCGATGCCGGCAGCTGGTTCTTGTTGCGTCGTCTGGGCCATCAGCGGGCTGCGGATCTGACCTATTCGGGTCGCATGGTCGATGCCGACGAAGCGCTGGAGATTGGCATGGTGCTTGACGTTGTTCCGCATGACACGCTTTTGGATCGGGCGCGCGAGCGCGCTGCCGTGATCGCCGCGAAACCGCCGCGGGCGGTGCGGGTAGCCAAGCGTCTAATGCGCAATGCCGAGCGGATGGATCTGCCGGACTTCCTGAACTCCGCAGCCGCATATCAAGCTTTGATGCATCAAACCGAAGACCACCACGAGGCAGTCACCGCGTTCATCGAAAAACGAAAACCCAAATTTACCGGACGCTAAAGGAAAGATTGCATGGCTGACATCAGCAAAGAGAAGATGGAGCAAATCGCGCAGATGTGGAACTCGCGTGGCAAGGGGCTGATCACGCATATGGCGCTCGAGATCGAAGAAATTTCAAGCGAAGGTGTTCGTGTCCGAATGCCGTTCAACAAAGACTTTTGTGTCGATGCCGATCAAACTTTGCTGCACGGGGGCATTTTGACGGCGCTGCTGGACAGTGTGTTTGGACTGGCGAACTTTGTGGCCATTGAGGGGGTCAGCACCATGGCAACCCTTGATCTTAGAGTTGACTACTTGCGCCCGGCACAGTCGCGTGCGGATGTCATCGTGAGCGCGCATTGTTTTCGGAAAACCCGGCATATCGCCTTTAACTCCGGCAGCATCTGGTTTGACGGCCACGATGATGCGGAAATTGCCCGCGGCACAGCCTCATTTGTACTAACGCGTGGTGACGTCAGCATGTTCGACGCGATGACCAAAGGAACAACCTCGTGATAGATTTGCAAACCGTCAATGCCAACGTATCCCGCGTGCCGTTCTTCCGGTTTCTCAACTTCGAGGTGCAAAGCCTCGACAGCTTTCACGCCGCTGCAGAGATGACCTTTGATGCACGTCATATCGGAAATCCGATCATGGAGCATTACCACGGCGGCATAATTGCGAGCTTCATGGAAGCAACAGCGGCCATCGCCGTTCGTCCTGATTTCGCGAAAACTCCGGCCAAGCCGGTCAATTTGACGGTGGATTACCTCAGGCCCGGTGTGAAAAATCCGCTCTTTGCCCGTGCAAATGTTACCCGCAAGGGCAGACGCCTCTCGAGCGTGAGTGTGATCAGTTGGCAGACAGACCAAGCGAAACCCGTCGCAGAGGGGCTGTATCACTTCCTCTTGGTATGATCTGGACCTTGCCTGCGTTCAGTGAAACTCAACCTGCTAAATGGCGATTGCGTTCTTTCTGTCGCAGATCCCTTCGAGCAGTAGTTTGATCAACATTTCGGAAAACTCAGGAAGGGACAAATTCCCTTCCATTCCCGCCCTGTTCGGGTCAAACCATTCAACCGTCCAGTTCAAGGCACCCAACATCACCTGACGCAGGGGGACAATCTTGATATCCGATCTGATGGCGTCGTCATTCTGCGCGTCTCTAAGGATACTGTCCCAGAGTTTCCCATACTCATGTCTTATCTTGCCGTGTTTCTCTCTGAATTGGTTGGGCAACATGCCATAGCTTCTGATATTTGCAGAAGTGAACTCACTTGCCTGAAAGAGAAAATGCAAGTGGGTCCAGATGGCGGTCGCGATTCTTGCAGGATGGTCATAGGGGGCATCAAATTGATCTGCGGCGGCGGCGACACCAGATAATAGATCTTTTAGCCCGGCGTTGAGAACCTCGTCCACGATCTCTTCTTTGGATTTGAAATGGTAGTAGACGCTTCCCGCCTTCATATCCGCTTCTTCCGCGATTTGGCGCAGCGTGGTCGCTTTGTAACCATTGCCCCTGAGCATGCGAGCTGCGGCCAGCAGGATGTCAGCACGGGTTCTTGCCGCCTTGCCCTCTATCTCAGGCGCTTTAAAGGAAATGTCGCTATTCATCTTTTGGCCGCCCGTATCCGCACTGTGCTGCGAACACATTCCGTCCAGTATGAGGTTACTCATGCGTCCTGCAAGGAGATGCACGGGGTACCGGTTTACATCGTACCATTCGACTGTCCAGTTCATAGCGCTGAGAACAAATTGGCGGATCGCAGAGACAGAAATATCCTTTCTTAAAAGGTTGGCATCCCTGGCATCTTCAAGAAACTCACTCCAGATTTGAGCGTAAGACGCACGCAGGTCACGGTGCGGCGCTCGTGCTTTATCCGACAGCATCGGATAGTTTCGGATATTGGCGGATGTATAGTCGCTGGTCGTCAACAGGTAGGTCAGGTGGGTTTCGATGAGTTGTGCGAAAGTTTCCCGAAACCCCTTTGATTCGTCCTTTGCCGACTGGACGATCTCGCAGACCTTTTCGTGCAACGCCCGAACGCCAATATCGAGCACCTCACTCAGTATTTGGTCTTTCGACCCGAAATGATAATAGATGCTTCCGGCTTCGATACCGGATTCCTGCGCGATGTCGCGCATCGTCGTCGCATAATAGCCTTCATGCCGAAACAGCCGAGCGGACGCCGCAAGAATATCTCCACGCGTTCTTTCCGACTTGCTTAGTTCGTCATCGGTTTTCTTAATGGCATCAGAATTTTTCACCATTTGTTGTCGATACTTGTCAGCCACAAGGCTGTCCATTGCAATTAATCTAACAAATGTTAGAATACATGAAAGAACGCGTCGAATCAAGTTCTGACCAATGTGATAGCAAAAAAGGAGAGCCTCTAAATGCGAGGACTAAAGGGAAAACGCGTAATCTTGACTGGCGGCGGCAGCGGCATCGGTCGCGCAGTTTGTGAGCGGTTCGGTGAAGAAGGAGCCGAGGTCGCCGTTTTCGATATGAACGAAGAAGGCGCGCAGGAAACTGTTCAGCACATTTTGGACGCCGGCGGAAAAGCCTCGGCGTTCAAGGTGGACATTACCGATAGTGCTCAGGTCAACAAGGCGGTTGCCGAGTTTGAGACAGGTGGCCCGGTTGACGTTCTTGTCAATAACGCGGGTTGGGACGTGATCAAACCGTTCCTTGATACCGATGCCGATCTTTGGAAAAAGGTCATCGACATCAACCTGTATGGCCCTCTGAATATGCATCACGCAGTGCTTCCAGGCATGGTCAAAAACGGGGGCGGCCGCGTGGTCAACATCGCGTCCGATGCCGGTCGTGTCGGCTCTTCGGGTGAAGCTGTTTATTCGGCCTGCAAAGGCGGGATCATCTCGTTCACCAAGACCGTGGCACGAGAACTGGCGCGCAAAGGCATTCAGCTGAACGCTGTTGCCCCGGGCCCGACTGACACGCCCCTGTTTGCTCAGGTTGCCGAGGGCGAAGCGGGTCAAAAGATCGCAGAGGGTCTCAAGCGGGCCATTCCGATGAAACGTCTGGCCCAACCGACAGATTATCCCGGAGTCATTTGTTTTCTGGCGTCAGACGACGCCGGGTTCATAACTGGCCAAGTGATTTCGGTCTCAGGTGGCTTGTCGATGCACGGGTGATCATTGTTGGCAGCGCCTTCACCGGGCTCTGGCGACAAACCCTGTTGGAGAGTTAACTCCCTAACTGGCCGCGCCAACAGTGCGGCCTTTTTTTGTCGAAGAAAGGTGAATCATGTTCCAACCAGCCCCCGACATTCAAGCATCCAGTACACTAGCAGCGTTTTTGCAAGACTGCGGAACTGACAGCTATGAAGACCTCGCCCACCGCGCCAATACGGACCCAGACTGGTTCTGGCAGCGGCTCATTGAACGTGCGGGAATAAAGTTCTCTCAACCCTATACGGTGCTGCGGGAAATGTCTGATGGGCCTCAGTCGATCAAATGGGCCGTCGGTGGTACGCTCAATCTGACAGAAACCTGCCTTGACGCCCACCTTGCACGGGGCCAAGGCGAAAAAATTGCGATTGATTGGGTTGGTGAAGATGGCAGCCAACGCCGCTGGACCTATTCCGAACTTGCTGGGGAGGCTGCCCGCGTGGCTTCGGCGTTGGCAGAACGCGGAGTGAAACCCGGCCAGACTGTGGGCATTTACATGCCGATGATCCCAGAGATCGAAGCCGCGCTGCTTGGTATCGCCCGACTGGGTGCCATCGCGGTGCCATTGTTTTCCGGGTTTTCACCCCCTGCCATCGTCTCGCGCCTGCACGATGCCAATGCTGTTGCAGTGCTGACGGCGGATGCCAGCCCCAGACGGGGCAAGCCGGTCTGGATGGAGGCGACGCTGGCCCAAGCGTTGAATGAGGTGCCTTCGGTCCACACGGTGTTTAGCCTGCGTCGGTTCGGCGGACCGGTTGCCGATCCGACCCGCGATCTGGACTGGGCTGAAACCGTGGGCAACGCCAGCCCGGATTTCGCGGCTGTTCCTGTCAAATCCGAGGATCCATTCCTGATCGCCTATACGTCGGGCACGACTGGCCGGCCCAAAGGCGTTGTGCATACCCATTTGGGTGTGCAGGCCAAAGCCACGTCCGATTTTCTGCTGTGTCTGGACATGAAACAGGATGATCGGCATTTGTGGATGACCGACATGGGCTGGGTGATGGGGCCGCTTACTCTTTTCTCAGTACTCCTGTCGGGTGCAACGCTTGTTCTGGCCGAAGGCGCGCCCTCGTTGCCGGGTGATCCCTTTCGACTGTTGCGCATCGCGTCAGACTTGAAGGTCACGCATATGGGTGTCGCGCCGACATTGGTGCGCCAATTTATGACACAAGATCCGGTGTCACTGTCCGACTATGACTTGTCGCCCCTGCGCATCGTTGCTTCCACCGGCGAACCCTGGACCGACGACGCATGGCTTTGGCAATTTGACCACATTTGCAACCGTCGTGCCGTACCGCTGAATATCTCGGGCGGGACTGAACTTTTTGGCGCGATACTGACTTCAACCGTGCTGCACGAAATCAAACCCGGCGGGTTTTCCGCGCAGGCGCTGGGTGCCGGGGCCAAGGTGCTGCGCGAGGACGGCAGCGAAGCTGCGCCCGGCGAGGTTGGTGAACTGGTCGTAACCCAGCCGCCGATGGGCCTGACCCCGACCATATACGGTGACCGCGAGCGGTATCTTGAAACCTACTGGTCTACTTTCCCTGACATCTGGCGGCACGGCGATTGGGTGCGCTGCGACCCGGACGGCACATGGTATATTCTGGGCCGCTCGGACGACACATTGAACATCGCCGGCAAACGCATCGGCCCGCCCGAGATTGAGGCGGCGCTGACCGAAACCGGCAAAGTGGTGGACGCCGCTGCCATTGCCGCGCCTGACGATATCAAGGGCGTGGCCGTGGTCTGCGTCTGTGTTGCGGCACCGGGTGTGACCCCTGATGATGCCCTAGTCGAACAGCTCAGGAACCAGGTGGGTGAGGTTGTCTCAAAGCCCTTCCGCCCGCGTGAAATTCATTTTGTCGAGGCCCTGCCCAAGACCCGCAGCATGAAGACGATGCGCCGGATCGTGCGGGCGGCCTTCCTTGATGAAGATCCCGGAGACCTGTCGTCAATCAGCAACCCTGAAACGATCCAGCCCATAGCGAAGCTCAGAAAGGAAAAACCATGATCACAGTTTTTGGAGCCACGGGAACCACCGGCGCACCGCTTGTCGACACCCTTCTGGCCAAGGGTGCACAGGTGCGCGCGGTGACCAGCAACGCCGCCAAACTTGAGGGGCTTAAAGCCAAGGGCTGTGAGGCCGTCGCCGCGAACTTCACCGATACCGCTGCGCTTGAACAGGCCTGTGCCGGGGCCGAAAGAATCTATCTTGTCACACCCGCGCATCTGGACATGCGCCAGTGGAAAGCCAACGCAATCGCGGCTGCCAAGGCAGCAGGCGTGCAGCACGTGGTTTTGGCCACCGGGCTTGGCGCGTCACCCAAGGCCGGGCTGACCTTTGGCAAGTGGCATTCCGAAACCCAGGAACTGCTGAAGGAAAGCGGCCTTGACTGGACCTTTATCCAGCCAACCTATTTCATGCAAAACTTGTTGTGGCAGGCTGACAATATTGCAAAGAACAAGGTGTTCCTTGACGATCTGGGCGGGCCTGTGTCCTGGATCGACGCCCGCGACATTGCCGATGTTGCCGCCGAGGCGCTGACCGGATCGGGCCACGCGGGCAAGGGCTATGGCCTGACCGGTGCCGAAGCGCTTTCGGGCGAAGAGGTTGCCGCAGTTTTATCTGACGTGACCGGACAGTCGATCACTGCCGCGCCCCTGTCGGCGGATGACTCCAAGGCGGCGATGATGGCAGGTGGTATGCAGGACGAGGTTGCCGCCGCGATGGTGGAACTGGCCTCTCTCGCGCCAAAGGGCTACCTCGCGGGGATCGAGACCACGGTTGGCGATGTGCTTGGACGTCCGGCACGCCGCTTGCGCGATTTTGTGGCTGACAACCGGGATGCCTTCGTTCAGTGATCTGATGGCCGCGCCGTTTTATCTTGAGTCGCGCCGCCTCGGGGCGCCCCGGCGCAAGTCGAGAACCTCTATGTTTTCCGCGACAATGGCTTGCTAAGCGGTCGCGGAAGCGGGCAGTTCGCGACCGATCTGTTCACTCTTTCGGTAACCATTTCCAGTTCCACCGACACACAATGCGACCCGGATGTAACACTTGCACAACCCCGACCGAACTATTCCCGCCGACCGGCGCCGTTTTGCGGAATCATTGCCGGACTGCGCCTGTCGTCGCGACCAGAGCAGCTTCCCGCGCGCGAACGGATCAAAGCCCTAGCTGATGTCCTGAGGCGGGTCCGGGTCGGTGATGATGAATTACCCGCGCTGGTGGCTGTCCTTGATGGGCTGGCCCGTGATCTGACCTTTGCGCCGCGCCCGCATGCGGTCAGCGAGCGAACGGGGCGCCGCAAAATCCTCAAAGAGACCGGCATGTCACAGCGACGACTTGCCACGATCCGGCGTTTTCGTCATTTGCTTTGCAAATTTGGCGGACAGACCGGGCCACTGAGCGATCTTGCACTGGAAGCGGGGTATTACGACCAGCCGCATATGTCATCCGATTGCCGGGCTTTCGCCAGGCTTTCACCTGGTGCGCTTCGCGGTCGGGCCGCCCGGCAACCCTTTGGCCGTTTCTTACAAGAACAGCGACTGAAGAGCCGTCTAAGATTGGTCATCAACGGGTGATAAAAGGAGTGAATACAGATCATGCCGGAATTTAAACCGAAGGACCCTGATTTCGACACGCGGGTGCGTGACAGTTTTGACCGCCAAAAGGTGATGCACACGCTGGGGATCAAAATTGCGGAGCTTTCACCCGGTCGTATTGTTCTGGAGATGGCGCACAGTGATGCGCTGACCCAGCAGCATGGCTTCCTGCATGCCGGAATTGTATCGACAGCGCTTGACAGCGCCTGCGGATACGCCGCCTTTTCGTTGATGCCCGCCGAAGCGGCGGTGCTGACGGCAGAGTTCAAGATCAACCTGCTCAATCCGGCCGATGGCAAGCGGTTTCATTTCGTCGCCGACGTGGTGAAACCCGGCAGAACCCTTACGATCTGTGAGGCACGCGCCTATGCTCTGAAGAGACAAGAAAAAAAGCTTGTCGCTATGATGACCGGAACGCTGATGGCGCTGGCGGGGCGGACTGGCGTCACGGGTTGACCGGCCGCAGCAAATGCGCGCGGCCGGAACGTCGTATCGGGTAGTTCAGAGGCTCTGCGCCAAACGCACCCCTTCATCAATAGCGCGCAACGCGTCGAGTTCTGCAGCCTCTTTCGACCCGCCGATCATTGTAACAGTGGCACCATTGGCGGCGAGGCTTTCGGCCAGGGCCTGTTCCGGTTCCTGACCGGTGCAAAGTACGATGGTGTCTGCGGCAATGACCTTGGGTTCTCCGTCGACGAGGATATGCAACCCCGCATCGTCAATGCGGTCATAGACCACACCGCCCAAGGCCTCGACCCCGTGCTTGCGCAGCGCGTTGCGCAAAATCCAGCCGGTTGAAACGCCAAGCCCCGCGCCCGGTTTTGACGCTTTGCGCTGAAGCATGACAACCTTGCGGCGCGATTGGACCGGGGCCAGCGGATCGCCCGCCAACGCGCCCGATATGGCAAAGTCCGGGTCCACACCCCATGTCTCGCAAAACGCGTCGGGGCTCTGGGCCTTGGTTTCGGTCACAAGAAATTCAGCCACGTCATGGCCGATGCCCCCTGCCCCCATCACCACGACAGTGTCACCCGCCACGCGGTCACCCGCCAGTATCTCGGCGTAGGTCGCAACGCTGGGATGATCAACGCCCGGCAGGTCGGGGATACGCGGGGTCACCCCTGTAGAGATGACCACATGATCAAAGCCGCTCAGATCATCCACGCTGGCACGTTGTCCAAGGCGCAGCTTGACCCCGTGCTTTTGCAACTGACCGCCATAATAGCGCAGGGTTTCGTTGAACTCGTCCTTGCCCGGTGCCGCGCGCGCCAGATTCAGCTGACCGCCCAGCTTGTCCTGCGCTTCGAACAGCGTGACGTCGTGGCCCAGCATTGCCGCCTCAGAGGCCGTGGCCATCCCGGCAGCACCTCCGCCAACCACAGCAACCTTCTGTGGCGTGTCAGTCGGCGTATCGCGAAATTCTGTTTCGCGTCCGGCCCGTGGATTGACCAGACAGCCAACCGGCCGATCCGAAAAGATGAAATCCAGACAGGCCTGATTGCAGGCAATGCATGTGTTGATCTCATCCGCACGGCCTTCGTTTGCCTTCTTGACGAAATGCGGATCAGCCAGAAAGGGTCGCGCCATCGAAATCATATCAGCCTCACCAGATGCAAGGATGTCTTCGGCAAGTTCGGGCGTGTTGATTCGGTTGGAGGCAACCACCGGAATTGACACCGCAGCCTTTACGTTCGCTGCTGCCTTGCGCCATGCACCGCGCGGAACCTGATAGGCAATGGTTGGCACGCGGGCTTCGTGCCAGCCGATGCCGGTGTTCAGAATATCCGCACCCGCTGCCTCGATTTTGCGCGCGAGCGCGGCGATTTCCTCGGCTGGCGCGCCACCATCTACCAGATCAGCCGCCGAAATCCGGTAGATGACAAGGAAGTCAGGTCCGCAGCGTTCTCGCACCGCGCGCACGATCTCAACTGGGAAGCGGTGGCGATTCGCGGCGCTGCCGCCCCAGTCGTCTTCGCGCTTGTTGGTGTGGGTGACGGTGAATTCATTCAGAAGGTATCCCTCGGAACCCATGATTTCGACACCATCAAACCCCGCCTCTTGCGCATTGGCAGCGGCGTTGGCGAAATCTTCGATGGTGCGGCGAATGTCGGCGTCGGTCATTTCCCGCGGAACATAGCGGTTGATTGGGGCCCGGATTGCGCTGGGGGCAACGCAGCCTTCGATCTTGGCATAGCGCCCGGCATGTAGGAGTTGCGCACAAAGCAGGCTGCCTTCGGCCTGAACCGCCTCGCAGATCGGACGCAGGCTGCGCGCCTCTTCCAGATCATCAATACGCGGCCCTTCGGGATCAAACATGCCGTCGGCATTGGGCGAAAACCCACCGGTGACAAGAATCGCTGCCTCGCCCCGTGCGCGTTCGGCGTAAAAGGCGATCTGTTTGGCAATGCCGTCAGGCTCGGTCTCAAGCCGGGTGTGCATTGACCCCATAATAACACGGTTGCGCAACGTATGTTGGCCCGCACGGATCGGCGACAGCATTGTCGCAAAGCTTTTTCCTCGTCCATTTTGCATTGTGATCATCCTCCTCAAAACTACGCTTGATCTATATTCTAACATTTGTTAGATTTTATGAAAGAACATATTTTTCGGCCCTAGGGAGGAACACCGATGCAATTCCAACCAACAGAAGATCAAAAGGCTTTTCGCGAAACAGCGAACCGGTTCGCGACCGAGAGACTGGCTTCCAGTTATCTAGAGCGCGCCAGCAGCCACACCTTTGATCGCTCACTGATCAAGGAAATGGGCGCACTGGGTCTTATCGGTGCCGATTTGCCCGAAGAGTTCGGCGGACTGAACCAAAGCTCTGTCACGTCGGGGCTGATAGTCGAAGAAATCGCCTATGCCGACTTCAACGCAAGCTATGTGCAGCTGTTGGGGTCTCTCATGGGCGGCATGGTCGCCAAACACGCGTCAAAAGAGCTCGCGTTGGAATGGGTGCCCAAAGTTGTGTCGGGGGAAGCCGTCATTGGCCTGGGCCTGACTGAGCCGCGCGGCGGGTCGGATGCGGCGAACCTGATTCTGAAGGCTGAAAAATCCGGCAACGGGTGGCGGCTGAACGGCGAAAAGACCTCGATGAGTTTCGCCAGTCAGGCTGATGCCGCGGTGGTATTTGCCCGCACTGGCGATGCAGACGGCGGCGCACGCGGCGTCAGCGCCTTTTTTGTCGATCTGAACCAAGAGGGTATCAAACGCACCCATTTTGATGACATCGGCACCAAGCCTGTTGGCCGTGGATCGGTGTTCTTTGACGATGTGTTTGTACCGGCCGAAAATATGATGGCCGAACAGGACCGCGCCTTTGGCACAATCATGGCGGGTTTTGATTATTCGCGCGCGCTGATCGGGCTGGAATGTCTGGGTGCCGCACAGGCGTCGGTGGATGAAACATGGGCATATGTTCAGGAGCGCGAAGCGTTTGGTGCACCTATTGTGCAGTATCAGGGCGTGAGTTTTCCACTGGCGGAGGCCGAAACCCAACTGACCATGATGCGCCAGCTTTGCTATTACACGCTGGATCTGCGTGACCGGGGCATGCCCCACACGTCGCAAGCGGCGATGTGTAAATGGTACTTGCCCAAAACCGCCTGCGAGATCCTGCACCAGTGTCTGATCCTGCATGGTCACTATGGCTACACCACCGACCTGCCGCACCATCAGCGTTACAACGACGTTCTGGGCCTGCAGATCGGAGACGGCACCGCGCAGATCCAAAAGCTGGTGATCGCGCGTGAAAAAGTGGGCCGCATGGCCCTCCAATACGACAAAAAGGCGAAGGGAGCCTCGAAATGAGCGATCCTGTTATTGCCAGCATTGAGGGTGCCACCGGCATCATTGATCTGGCCCGCCCTGAGAAATTCAATTGCCTGTCACTTGACGTGCATGAACGCATCGCAGCTGCGCGCGCGGAATTTGAGGCGAACCCGGATATCCGGGCGATCCTTATCCGAGCGCAAGGCAAGCACTTTTGCACCGGTGCCGATTTGACGGAAGTGAAAGGTAAATTGAACGATCCCGCCGCGCTGGACCATTTCATCGCCTTTGGTATGAAAAACCTGCGTGCTCTCGAAGCCTCCTCCCTCCCTGTCGTCGTGGCAGTGCAGGGTTTGTGTTTGGCCGGCGGGATCGAACTTATGCTGGCATGTGACGTGTGTTTTGCCGCCGAAACCGCCCAGTTTGGCGATCAACATGCCCAGTTCGGCCTGATCCCCGGCTGGGGTGGGTCGCAGCGGTTGACACGGTTGATGGGGCAGCGCCGGGCGCTTGACCTGATGTTCTCGGCGCGGTGGCTTGAGGCTGGTGAGGCCAAGGAGGCCGGTTTGGTCAACCACATTGTGCCGGATGCGGATCTGCACAGCGCGGCACTGGAATACTGCCAGAAAATCGCCACACGTTCGCGCCCCGGTATCGCTGAGATGAAGCGCTTGGCACGCGAAGGTGCGGATCTTGGCATCGACCAGCAAATGCGGCTTGAGCGCGACGCCGCCGTGCGCGCGTTGCCCAGTGATGACGTGGCAGAAGGGCTCAGTGCCTTCGAAAACCGACGCGAACCCGAGTTTAAGAGCTGAGGAAAAGACATGGATTTCACTCTAAACGACGAACAGCGCCAGATTTACGAGTACGGCGGCCAGTTGGCACAGAAATACGACAATGCCTATTGGCTTGATCATGCCCGCAAGCATGAATTCCCACAGGAAATGTTCCAGCAGATTGCCGATGACGGATTTCTAGGGATCATGGTGCCCGAAGAATATGGCGGCGCAGGTCTGGGTATGACCGAAATGGCCCTGTTCATGGAAGGCACCGCGAATCACGGTATTCCGCTTTTGATGATGGTGGTCGGCCCGACCATGTCGCTGGCCCATATCGCCAGCCACGGTTCCGAATTCCACAAGAAAGAACTGCTGCCTGCTGCCTGTCGTGGCGATATCCAGTTCTGTTTTGCGATTACTGAACCGGGCGCCGGGTCCAACACGATGAAGGCGACCACGCTGGCCAAGCGCAACGGTAACCGGTTTAGCCTGTCCGGCGAAAAGACCTTTATCACCGGTGCTGAGGTGTCAGATTATTGCCTTGTGGTGGCGCGGACCAAACCCCACAACGAGGTCAGCCGCAAGACCGATGGTTTCACCCTTTTCGCAGTTGATCTAAAGAAAAAGGGCGTCGAAAAACAGCGGGTGAAAATCTCGATCCCGCTGCCCGAAGAACAATGGACCCTGTTCTTTGACGAGGTGGACCTTGGCCCCGAGGATATTGTGGGTGAAATTGATGAAGGGTTTTCCATACTGTTCGACAGTCTGAACCCTGAGCGGATCATCCTGTCTGCCCTGTGCTGCGGCATCGGTCGCTTTGCCCTGAACAAGGGTGTCGCCTATGCATCCGAGCGCAATGTCTTTGATCAACCTATTGGTGCGCATCAGGGTGTTCAGCACCCAATGGCCAAGGCGCACACAGCGGTTGAAATGGCAAGCCTGATGACCCGTCGCGCGGCATGGGAGTTTGACAACAAACTACCTGCTGGTGCCTCGTCGAACATGGCGAAATACGCCGCCGCCGAGGCCGGGATCGAGGCAGTAGACGCCGCACTTCAGGCCCATGGCGGATCGGGTTTCACCGAAGATACAGGCCTTTATGAAATGTACCCGCTGGTGCGCCTGCTGCGCACGGCACCCGTGAACCGTGAGCTGTGTCTCAGCTTTATTGGTGAAAAGGTCATGGGCCTGCCGCGGTCTTATTGATCGCGCAGCCCGGAAACGGAGGACAACATGGAATTTGGAATGCGCTTCCGGCGGCATGACGCCATCGGTAAAGTCAAAGATCGCTTTTGGCACGAAATTGAGGGCATGCCTCTCGACAAAGTTCACTCTATTCAGGAAGAGCTGCTGCGCGCGCAAATGGCCTATCTCAAGGCAAATTCGACCTTCTATCAGGAAAAGTTCGCTGAGGCCGGGGTCGAATTTGATGACATTCGCAGCATTAAAGATCTGCAAAAACTGCCCTACACCTACAAAACTGAAATTCGCGACAGCCTTGCGGCAGAACCACCCTTTGGCAAGCATTGTGCCGCACCGCTGGCAGAGATCATTCAGATGCAGGCCTCATCCGGCACAACCGGCAGCCCCTCTTATGTCGCGCTGACCGAAGCTGATTGCGAAATGTGGCACGAGATGACAGCGCGCTGCTTTTTTGCAAATGGCGTGCGTCCCGGTGACATGGTGCTGCATGCATTTTCGCTGGCCAAAGGCTTTGTTGGTGGCATACCGGTGATGCAAGGTTTGCAATACATGGGCGCAATTGATGTGCCGGTGGGGGCGGATGGCGGCGCGGAGCGGCTCTTGCGCGCCTGTGCTGACACGCGCCCGCGCTGCATCGTTGGCGCACCGAACTTTGTTCTGCATCTGGCCGAGAAAGCGCAAGAGGTGCTGGGCTGCAAGGCCAGCGAATTGGGCGTTGAACAAGTGATCGTTGGCGGCGAACCCGGCGGCGGCATTCCCGCCATCCGTGCCAAGATCGAAGCGGCGTGGGGTGCAAAATGTACCGAGATGCTGGGCGGCACTGATCTGGGCGTGACCTATTGGGCGGAATGCAACGCCCAATCGGGAATGCACATGGTCAACATGGATTATATCATCACTGAATTGCTCGACCCTGAAAGCGGCGAGATCATTCCGTGGGAAAAAGGTGCCGAGGGTGAGATGATCTATACCGCACTTGGCCGTCAGGCCAGCCCGGTGGTGCGTTTCCGTTCCGGCGACTATATCGAGGTCATCGACACCGAATGCACCTGCGGGCGCACCGGCCCGAAAATCCGTTGCACTGGCCGAACTGACGACATGCTGATTGTGCGCGGGGCCAATGTGTTTCCGTCAGCGATCAACAGTGTGATCACTGAAATGGTGCCAGACACCAACGGTGTTATGCGTATCGTCGCAGATTTCACAGGCCATACTACGCAAGGCGCGCTGACAGTGATTGTTGAACGCGGCCCTGACCGCAACGCCGCAGATGACGCCGCCCTCAAAAACAAGATCGAACAGCGCCTACGCGAAGCCCTTGTTTTCAAGGCCGATGTTCATCTCGTGGCGTCCGACACCTTTGAAAAACCCGGCGCAGCCAAGGTTGCGTTTGTTCTGAGAGAATATCCAGATCTGCCATGACAAAAATGAAATCCCTCCTCGACACCGGGTCCGACGACTTCCTGGAAAACGATGCGCGGTATCGCGAAAAAATTGACGAACTGCATGCGCTTCGGCGGACACAGCGCGTCGGTGGCCCTGAAAAGGCGCGCGAACGGCACGTTGAAAAAGGCAAAATTCTGCCGCGCGAGCGCATTGAGCGCTTGATCGACCCGGGCACGCCATTTCTGGAATTCGGAGAACTTGCCGGGTTGAACAAATACGACGGCGTCCCGCCGGGTGGGGGGATCATAACCGGAATCGGTGTGATTGAAGGCCGCCAGTGCATGATCATCGCCAATGACGCCACAGTAAAGGGCGGCACCTATTTCGGCATGACCTCCCGCAAGCATGTGCGCGCTCAGAAAATCGCATGGAAGAATCGTCTTCCGGTGATCACGCTGGTCGATTCCGGCGGCGCGTTTCTACCGGATCAAGAGAATATCTTTCCCGACGAAGGCCAGTTCGGTTCAATCTTTCACCAACAGATCGGCATGTCCGGTGACGGTGTGCCGCAGATCGCGGTGGTCATGGGGCCCTGCACAGCGGGCGGTGCCTATATTCCCGCACTCTGTGACGAAGTAGTGATCGTGCGCGGTCAGGGCTTTATGTACCTGGGCGGGCCAGAACTGACATTCGCCGCGACCGGCGAAAAGGTCGAAGCCGAGGAACTGGGCGGCGGCAAGATGCATTCATCCGTCTCCGGCGTGACCGATCATCTGGCCGAGGATGACGCGCATGCGCTCGCCATGACCCGCGATATCGTCAGCCATTTGGGCGAAAAGCCCCTGCCACGCAAGACGCCCCAGGAACCCCGCGAACCGGCTTACCCGGTCGAGGAAATCTACGGCATTGTCAGCCGAGACCCCAAGGTGCCGACCGACAACCGCGAGATTGTCGCGCGACTGGTAGACGACAGCGATTTCCACGAATTCAAACCGCTTTATGGTGATACGATCATGACCGGATGGGGCCGCATCAACGGCCACGAGGTCGGCATCATCGCCAACACCGGAGTGCTGTTCGTCGAGGCCGCTTTGAAGGCCACGCATTTCATCAATCTCTGCGTTCAGCGCGATATTCCGCTGCTGTTTCTGGCCGATGTGAACGGTTTTATGGTTGGTCGCGAGGTCGAGCAAATGGGCATCGCCAAGGCAGGTGCCAAGATGATCACCGCCATGTCCTCGGCGCGGGTGCCGAAATTCACCATTATCACTGGTGGCTCCTATGGGGCTGGGTATCTTGCAATGCTGGGCCGTCCGTTTCAACCCGACGCGATGTTCGCCTGGCCCACGGGCCGATCGGCGATCATGGGCCCCGACCAAGCCGCGAGCGTGCTGGCGCAAGTCCGTTCCCAGATCAACGAACGCGAAGGCAAGAGCTGGACCCCAGAGGATGAAGAAGCCTTTAAGGCCCCGATCCGCAAAGAATATGAAGACTTTCAAGGTGCGTATAATTTCGCTTCAAACCTCTGGATCGACAGCGTGATCGAGCCTTGTGAAACCCGCAACGTCATGGCGCTTATGCTGGATGTGACGTCGCGCAGAGCCAAGGTCGAAACCAATTTCGGCGTGTTCAGGATGTGAGGAGCGATCCATGAAAATCAAAACGCTTCTTATCGCCAATCGCGGCGAAATCGCCTGCCGGATCGCGCGCACCGCGCGGGCCAGCGGTATCACTCCTGTTGGCGTGCACTCCGATGCCGATGCCAATGCCCTTCATGTTCGCGAGATTGGACACTCCGTTTGTATTGGCGGCGGGCCTGCCTCCGAAAGCTATCTAAAGATCGACGCAGTAATTGCTGCCGCAAAGTCGGTCGGTGCGGATGCGATCCATCCCGGATATGGCTTTCTGGCCGAAAACGCCGATTTCGCCCGTGCGGTCGAAGCCGCCGGTATGGTCTTCATGGGTCCGACACCGGACACGCTTGAACGGTTCGGCGACAAGGCCAGCGCCAAAGAGGCCGCAGTGGCCGCCAGCGTTCCGGTTATTTCAGGTGCCGAAGGTGCGCGGTCCGATCCAGAAGAAATCGCAGACGAAGTGCGCGCGATGGGCCTGCCCGTCCTGCTTAAAGCGGTTGGCGGCGGCGGTGGACGCGGCCAGCGGCTGGTGACCGACGAGGCGACGCTGACGGAAGACATCGAAGGAGCGTTGCGCGAGGCAAAATCCACCTTCGGCTCAGAAGGGCTGCTGCTTGAACGGTTTCTGCCCGAAGCGCGCCATGTCGAGGTGCAAATCGCGGGCGACGGCAAGGGGCATGTGGTACACCTGTTTGAACGCGACTGCACATTGCAGCGACGTCACCAGAAGGTCATCGAAGAGGCTCCGGCCTGGGGTCTGCCCCGCACGCTGCTGGACAAAATCGCGCATGACGCGGTGCGTTTGGGTGAAACGCTTGACTATCGCGGTCTGGGCACGGTGGAATTTCTGGTCGCGGGGGGTGAATATTTCTTCCTTGAGGTGAACCCCAGAATTCAGGTGGAACACCCGGTCACCGAGGCAATCACCGGCTTGGATCTTGTTGCGCTGCACCTGCGCATTGCCGAAGGCACGGGGCTTGGCCTGGTGCAGGATGACCTAAAGATCAACGGCCATGCGGTCGAGGCACGGCTATATGCCGAAGACCCAGCGATGCAATTCGCCCCCTCGACAGGCACCCTGACCACGCTCAGCTTGCCGGGAGGTTTGCGGATCGACAGCGGTGTCGAAGAAGGCGACGCTGTGACACCGTTTTATGATCCGATGATTGCCAAGATGGTGGTGCATGCCGCCGACCGCGAAACCGCATTGGCCCAGCTGGCGACAGCGCTGGATCACGTCGCGGTTGAAGGGGTGCAAACCAACCGTGCCTTTCTGACAGCGCTGGCACGCAATCCTGAATTTGAACAGATGCAGGTTCATACGCGCTGGATTGATGGCAAACTTGGAGAATTGACGCAGGCAGGCTCCGTTTCGCGCCCCGCGCTGTGGAAGGCTGTGGCTGCTATCCTCTTTGTGGCGTCGTCACGATGTGACGGCAGCGCCAATCCATGGGAAAACCGCGATACCTTTACCGGATGGCGGCTTGGCCTTGGTGGCGATGTGATGGAAGCGGGGCAGCGGGTAACGCTGACCGATGCGACTGACTCTTCCGAAGAATTGCGCGTCGGGCCGATCAAGGCCGCTGACACCTACACCGTTCTGTCAGAAAGCGGCGATGCCACGACGCTGGCCATGCGTGAAATCACCCCGGGACGATGGCGCATCAGCCACGGCGATGACGTCTTTTTGATTGACGCACGCTTGCACGCGGGCGTGATTGAAATGGACACACCCGAGGGCCGTCTTGTGTTCCGCCCCGCCGCCCCACTGGCATTCGCTGGTGGTGATGCAGCCGCAGATCGTTCTGTGGCTTCGCCGCTCACTGGTATGATTGTCGAGATCAAGGTGGCCGACGGTCAGGACGTGGCCGAAGGCGATGTGATTGCGGTGATGGAATCCATGAAACTAGAAATCTCGATCCGCGCCGCAGCAGCGGGGATCGCCAGCAACATATCCGTCTCGAACGGGGACATGGTCGATCGCGGCCAGGTCATCGCCGAGATTTTACCATCCGAGGAGTGATGAGATGAGCGACTTTCCGAAATTTGTCGAGTTCAGAGAAGAAGGCCCACGCGAGGGCTTCCAAATCGAGAAGACGATCTATCCAATCGACCAGAGGATCGAACTGATCGACATGCTCAGCGAAACCGGGTTGAAGCGGATTCAGGTGGGCAGCTTCGTCAGCCCGAAATACGTGCCCCAGATGGCGGATACCGGCGAGTTGTTCCAGCGCATCAAACGCAAGCCCGGCGTGAACTACACCTCGCTCTGGTTGAACGACAAAGGTTTTCGCAAGGCGCTGACCGCGCATGAAGTTGATATCGACCCGCGCTTGTTGTTCTACCCGTCAGAGGCGTTTGCCCAATCCAACAACAATTGTTCCTCCGCCGAAATGCGCGAAAAACAACGTGACTGGGTCCGGCTTTATAAAGAAGAAGGCTATACCGTTGATGCGGCCTATGTGATGACGGCCTTTGGCTGCAACTTCGAAGGCGCCATCCCGCAAGAGCGTATTCTGGATGATTTCCGGTTTATTCTTGATCTGTGCGCAGAAGAAAACATTCCCGTTCCGATCCTTGTGGTTGCGGATACAATGGGCTGGGGCAACCCCGAAGCCGTCAAACGGATGATTGGCGCGTTGCGCGACATGGCCCCGGATGCACGTATCGGCATGCACATCCATGATACTCGCGGGCTTGGCATTGCAAATCTCCATGCGGCGTTGTCAATGGGTGTGGACATGTTCGAAAGCTCTGTTGCGGGTCTTGGCGGTTGTCCTTTTGCGGGTCACGGCCATGCGCGTGCGGCGGGCAATGTTTGTACCGAAGACGCCGTGTTTCTGTGTCACGAGCTGGGCATTGAAACCGGTATCGACCTGGACAAACTGATCGCCGCCGCTGCCAAAGCGGAAGAGATCATTGCCGCGCCGCTTATGGGCCGCGTCATGCACACCGGCGGTCTCGATAAATACCGCAAGGCAAGCTGAAGGAAGAAGATGATGACAAAGGCACTTGATGGAAAAGTAGTTCTGGTCACCGGAGCAGGTGGCGGCATTGGCCGTGATATCGCGCTGATGGCAGCTGCCGAAGGGGCCGCCGTGGTGGTCAACGATCTGGGCGCGTCGCTGAAAGGTACCGGCCAGACCGAAACCGCTGCGCAAAAGGTTGTTGAGGAAATCAAGGCTGCCGGCGGCGACGCAATTGCCGACGGTGGCAGCGTCACCGAACCGGACGCCGCGCGCGCGATGATCGAGGCTGGTGTAAAGGAATTTGGTCGCATTGACGCCGTGGTGAACAACGCTGGCATCCTGCGCGACGGTTTTTTCCACAAGATGTCTTTCGAGGATTTCGACGCAGTGGTTAAGGTCCATCTGTATGGCGCTTTCAACACCAGCCGCGCCGCCGCCGACTATTTCCGCGAACAGGAAGGCGGCGCGCTGGTCCACATGACCTCAACCTCCGGCCTGATCGGCAACTTCGCTCAGGCGAATTACTCCGCCGCAAAGCTGGGCATCGCTGCCTTTTCAAAGTCTGTCGCGCTGGACCTGAAGCGCTGGAACGTGCGTTCAAACTGTATCGCGCCCTTTGCCTGGAGCCGGATGATTTCTTCGATCAAGACCGACACCGAAGAGCAGAAGGCGCGGGTCGAGAAGATCAAGGAAATGACACCTGCCAAAGTCGCACCCATGGCCTGCTACCTGATGAGCGACCGCGCGGCCGACGTGTCGGGGCAGATATTCGCAGTGCGCAAGAACGAGATTTTCCTGTTCAATCAGCCTCGCCCCCTGCGATCCGTTCATTCCGGCGAAGGCTGGACCGCAGATGAAATCGCCGAGCGCGCAATTCCCGCGCTCAAATCGCAATTCACACCGCTTGAAGTTTCGGCGGATGTCTTTTCATGGGATCCGGTCTAATGGGTAAACGCAAAGAAAAAATCAGTTCCAAAATTGGGTGGAGCACACCTGACAAGATCAGCGTGCGCGGGCTGGACCTGCCGAACGAGATCCTGGGACACATGAATTTGGGTGATCTTGCCTTTCTGCAATTGACGGGTCGCAAGGCCACACCAGAGGAAAGCCGGGTCTTCAACGCTATTGTCATTACCTTGGTGGAACACGGCATCACGCCATCAGCCATGGCCGCGCGCATGACCTATATGGGCGCGCCGGAATCGCTGCAGGCGGCAGTTGCGGCTGGCTTGTGCGGTCTGGGCACGGTTTTTGTCGGCTCAATGGAAGGCGCGTCAAAAATGCTCTACGAGGCGCTGCCACAGGACAAGCTGGGCACTGGCGCTGACCTGGACGCGATCGCTCTGGAAACAGTCGAAAAATTCCGCGCCAAGAAGGCCATCGTGCCGGGACTGGGCCATCCGGTACACAAGCCCGTCGATCCACGCACCCCGCGCCTATTCCAAATTGCAGGCGAAAATGGCAAGTCCGGCGAATACATCGAACTGATTCAGAAGATTCAGGGCGTTGCCGAAGCGAAGTCGGGCAAGATGCTACCGATCAACGCCACGGGTGCCATCGGCGCGATTTGCTGTGAATTTGGTTTCCCTTGGAAGATCGTGCGCGGCTTTGGCGTCATGGCCCGCTCCATCGGTTTGGTCGGACACATCCTTGAGGAAAGCGAGAACCCGATATCCTTTGAATTGTGGCAACGCGCCGAAGAGGAAATCCTCGAAACCTCCGGCCCGGGGGTGGCATAAACAATGCAAACCTCGGCCCCCGACACCCATAACGATCTGCGCGACGCGCTTCGTGCGCTTTGCGCGCAATTTCCACCGGAATACCATCGTAAGTTTGGCGAAGACGGCGCCTATCCGGAAGAATTCGTCGATGCGTTGACCCGCGAAGGCTGGCTGGCGGCGATGATCCCAGAGGAATACGGTGGCTCTGGCCTTGGTCTGACTGAAGCCTCGATCATCATGGAAGAAGCGAACCGCTGTGGTGCGAATGCTGGTCACTTCCATGGACAAATGTATAACATGGGCACGCTGCTGCGGCACGGCTCGGACGCGCAAAAGCAGAAATACCTGCCCGGTATCGCCAGTGGCGAATTGCGCCTGCAATCCATGGCTGTGACCGAACCGACAACCGGGACGGACACCACCAAGCTCAAGACCACGGCTGTCAAAAAAGGCGACCGTTATGTGGTCAACGGTCAGAAGGTCTGGATCAGCCGCATACAGCATTCGGATCTGATGATCCTGCTGGCGCGCACCACGCCGCTGAAGGATGTCAAAAAGAAATCTCAGGGCCTTTCGATCTTTATGGTCGATCTGAAAGAGGCCATTGGCAATGGTATGGAGGTTCGCCCCATCGCCAACATGCCCGGCCATGAAACCAACGAAGTGTTCTTTGACAACCTCGAAATCCCGGCCGAGAATTTGATCGGCACCGAAGGGCATGGTTTCTACCACATCCTTGACGGCCTGAACGCAGAACGGACCCTTATCGCGGCGGAATGTATCGGCGACGGATACTGGTTTGTAGACAAGGCCCGCGCCTATGCTGGCGAGCGTATCGTTTTCGACCGCCCCATTGGTCAGAACCAAGGCGTACAGTTTCCCATCGCCAAGGCATTCGTGAATGTCGAGGCCGCCAATCTGATGCGCTTTGAGGCTTGTAAACGCTATGATGCGGGGCAGGATTGCGGGGCGCAGGCGAATATGGCCAAACTTCTGGCTTCCGAAGCCAGCTGGGAAGCAGCAAATGCCTGTATTCAGACCCATGGCGGCTTTGGCTTTGCGCGTGAATATGATGTTGAACGCAAGTTCCGCGAGGCCCGTCTTTATCAGGTGGCTCCGATCTCGACCAACCTGGTCCTGTCTTATGTGGGCGAGCATATCCTGGGTATGCCTCGGTCATTCTGAGGCCGGGAATATGACGCAGGTCGATCTTGACGCGCTCAAGCCTTGGCTGGGTCGCACCGAAACCAGGGAAGATATCCTGACGCCGGGCCTGATCGAGAAGTTCCGCGCCACTTTTGGTGCGCATATTTGGGATGGTGCGGGCGATGTTCCGCTGGGGATTCACTGGTGCCTGACACTTGATGCCATCCCAGGGTCTTCTCTTTCGAAGGATGGCCATCCCTCACGGGGTGGATTTCTGCCGCCGGTCGCGCTTCCTGCCCGTATGTGGGCCGGGGGCGATGTTACACATATTGCTCCGCTCCGGGTCGGGCAAACTGTCACCCGCCGCTCAACCGTCAAAGATATAACAGCCAAGACGGGCCGCAGCGGGACACTGGTATTTGTCGCTGTCGAACACGCGTATTCGAATGGCGATAAAATCTGCATCCGGGAAGAGCAGACGATAGTTTACCGGGACATCACGGTGCCCAAATCCGAAAAGCGCCCGCCGGTCGCGCCTGACCCGAAAACGCTCAGATCGCGGCTGACGCCGGATTCAGTACTGCTGTTCCGTTACTCCGCTCTGACGTTCAATGCACATCGCATTCACTATGACCAAGCCTACGCGACGGAAACCGAAGGCTATCCCGGAATTGTCGTCCATGGCCCCTTGCAGGCTACGCTGCTGCTGAACCTCGCGGCGGAAGCTTTGCAGGACCAACCCAATCGGTTTTCCTTCCGGGGGCTCGCGCCAATGACCCTGCCCTGCGAGGTGCAACTGCATTGCGAGCAAGGCGATGCCGCAGGGAAAGTCTGGTGTCAGGATGATACTGGCATGCGCAGTTTTTCCGCGGATTATGGCGCAATTTGAACGCTTCCCTCAGGTCAAGGAAGTACGTTCTTGAACTGTTTTTCTAACATGTGTTAGTTTTACGAATGCGCCTGATGTAACAGGCCAGGTAACCTCTAAAAAGAGAGGTCGGAGGAATGACAATGGAAGAAATCCGCTGCGCCCGCGAATTGGCGGTCTGTGAAAAGGTCATTGACCGCACAGCGTGTCGCCAGAATCCGCGGATCGTACAATGACCGCGGCTACGGGAGTTGTTTCAGCGCCCCTCGCGGTGCGCGATGCGACGTTGAAATTTGGCGGCGTAACGGCGCTCGACGATGTGAGCATCACCGTGAACGACAATGAATTGCTTGCAATCATCGGCCCCAATGGCGCCGGGAAGACATCTCTTCTGAACGTTACCGCTGGATTCTATCGCCCCCAAAAGGGCCGCGTCGAATTGTCCGGGCAGGACGTGACCGGGTTGCGTGTTGATCAGATCGCCCGGCGTGGTCTGGCGCGTACCTTTCAGGGCACCCATCTTTTTGCCGGGCAGACCGTGATTGAGAACATCATGATCGGTCGCCACATGCTGATGAAATCGAATGTGATTCAGGCGTTTTTCCAGTTCGGCCCCGTGATGCGAGAGGAATCGGAGCATCGCGAAGCGGCAGAGGAAATCATTGATTTTCTGGAGATCGAGGCGATCCGAAACAGGCCCGTGGGCACCTTGGGATACGGGCTGCGCAAGCGGGTCGATCTGGGACGTGCGCTGGCACAGGAACCGTCGATCCTGCTGATGGATGAACCGATGGCCGGTATGAATTCCGAAGAGAAAGAAGACCTAGCGCGCTTCATTCTCGATGTGCGCGAAGCGCGCAAGATTCCGGTGGTTCTGGTTGAACATGACATGGGCGTTGTGATGGATCTTGCCGACCGGATCGTCGTGCTGGATTTCGGAAGGGTTATCGCTGAGGGCACCCCCGAAGAGATCCAGAAGGACCCCGCAGTGATCAAAGCATATCTGGGGTAGCGGAATGGTCAAACAAAGAACAGCAATGGTCTATTCAGACCCCGCCGTCACGCAAAGCGAGACTCTGCCTCAGGTATTGCTCGCGCGAGCAACTTCCACGCCTGACGCTCTTGCGGAGCGCCACAAGCGTCTTGGCATCTGGCGTGAATTTACATGGTCCGATGTGCTTGGCAAGGTTCGTGGTCTTGCGCTCGGGCTGGAAGCCAAAGGCCTGAAAGCCGGCGATTCCGTCATGATGATCGGAGAGAACGAGCCCGAGCATTTCTGGGCAGAATACGCGGTGCAGTCGTTGGGCGGGAAAGTTCTGTCTGTTTATCCAGACCAAACCGCCGACGAAATTCTATATCTGGCAGAAGATTCCCGGACACGGGTATTTCTGGCGCAGGATCAGGAACAAGTCGATAAGTGCATCGAGATCGCCGAAAAATATCAGGGTGCAATTGCGATTGTATACTGGGATGGTTCGGGCCTGTGGGGATACGACCACCCGTTGTTGCATTCCTTCGATAGTCTGAGCGAAGCCGGACAAGAGATACACGCCAAAGACTCCTCCCGCTTTGAAGAACATATCAAACGTGGGCGCGCCGAAGATACAGCCTTGCTGTCCTATACCTCCGGGACCACGGGCAAGCCCAAGGGTGTTGTCATCAGCCATCGCTACTTGTTTGACAACAGCTCGCGGGTGATGGGCGCAATCAACATCGCGCCGGGCACCGAATACCTGACCTACATTTCTCCTGCTTGGGTGACTGAACAGATTTTCGGCCTGTCGATTGGGTTGCTTGGGCCAATGGTCGTTAACTTTCCCGAAGGCCCTGAAGATGTGCTCGCCAATATTCGCGAACTGGCCGTTGACGCGCTGGTGTTCAGCCCGCGCCAGTGGGAAAATCTGGCGTCGATTGTTCAGGCCAGGATGCTGGGTGCGGGAAAGTTCCGCAACGCGATGTATAATTGGGGGATGAAGGTCGGTCGCGACGTTCATGTTGAACGGTTGGAAGGGCGCAAGCCCAGCCTTTCCGCACGTCTGCAACTTCCCTTTGCCGAAGCGCTGGTTCTGCACCATCTGCGCGACAATCTTGGGCTTGGTAAAGCCAAGAACGCGATGAGCGGCGGTGCCCTGATGGCCCCCGACGTCTTTCGAATGTTCCATGCGATGGGGGTCAAGCTGCGCAACGTCTATGGCGCGACCGAGATCGGCCTGCTGACTGCACATATGGGCGAAAGCTATCAGCTTGAGACAAGCGGCAGCTGGATGCAAAGCAACACGAATTATGGCGAGCCGCTGGAGTACCGTGTTTCGCCCGAAGGTGAATTGCAGGTGCGTGGCGGATCAGGGTTTGGTGGATATCACGGCAAACCCGAAAAGACAGCCGAGGCGCTGAGCGAAGACGGCTGGTATGAAACCGGCGACGCGGTATCAATGACCGACGACGGAGAGCTTTTGTTCTTTGATCGGGTCAAGGACATGCGCCGCCTGGCGAACGGGCACAGCTACCCGCCGCAATTCATCGAAACGCGGCTGCGCTACAGCCCTTTCATCAAGGATCTGATGACGTTGGGCGATGAAGCCCGCGACTTTGTCAGCGCGCTGATCAACATCGACATGGAAGTTCTGGGACGTTGGGCTGAAGAGAACAAGATCAGCTTTTCGACCTATACCGATCTGTCGCAGAAACCCGAGATTCTGGAACTGATCAAAGGCGAAGTGGCGCGCATCAATGCGCTTCTGCCTGAAGGTTCGCGCGTGGCACGGTTTGCGAACTTTCCAAAAGAACTCGACCCGGACGAAGGCGAACTGACGCGCAGCCGCAAACTCCGGCGGACCTTTCTGGAAGAGCGGTATGCCAAACTTGTCGAGGCGATCTATGGCGGTGATGACCAGACCGATCTGGAAATTGCTGTGACCTATCAGGATGGCCGTCAGGGCGTGCTCAAGGCCATGGTTCGCGTCTCGGATGTTGAACCCACATCGAAGGCTGCCAACCGGCAGTCCAAAACTTAAAGGAGGTCGGCGAAAATGGTTTATTTCATCAATGACATCATAACCGGGGCTTTGATCGGCCTGCTTTACTCGCTTGTGGCAATGGGTTTCGTCGTGATCTACCGCGCCAGCAAAGTGTTCAATTTCGCGCAAGGCGAACTTGTGATCATCGGCGGTTTCATCGTCTGGTTCACTACGATGCAGCTTGGCCTCAGCCTTTGGCTGTCAATCCCTCTATCGCTGGTTCTTGCCGGTCTGGTGGGCTACGCGATTGAGCGGATTTTCCTGACAAAGCTGATCGGTGAATCAGTCTTTTCGATGGTCATGGTCACGGTTGGCCTGCTGATCCTGTTGCGCGGGCTGGTGCTGCTGCTATTCGGCCCCGCTGTCCGTCCCTTCCCGATTATCTTCCCGCTGAAACCACTGTTCCTTGGCGATATGCTGATCCCCATGAACCTGCTGATAGGTGGGATCATCACGATTGTCGCCGCGGTCGGGCTGTCGTGGTTCTTTAACCGGACCCGTTCCGGCCTGCGGATGACTGCGGTGGCGGAAGATCACGTCGTAGCGTCTTCGATGGGGATTTCCGTTAAAGGTTCAATTGCCTTTGCCTGGGTTCTTGGGGCGATCTTGTCCACCATCGGCGCAATGATCTTTCTCAGCGGCAAGTCGCTGACGTTCCTTGCCTCGGATATCGGGTTTGCCGCACTGCCAGTGGCGCTTTTTGCCGGGCTGGAATCTATCGGCGGGCTGATCCTTGCGGGGGTGATCATCGGTATCGCCCAAAGCCTGACAACCAATTACCTTGATCCGCTGATTGGCGGCTCCCTTGGCAGTGTCGTGCCCTACATCATCATGCTTGCCATTCTGCTGATCCGGCCCACGGGCCTGTTTGGCTGGCGCACAATCGAGCGGGTGTAAACCATGGATCCTTCTGGCATTTTCCCCACAAGCTATCGCACAGACAGGCGTGTCGTTCGCACACGCTGGCAAGCGATTGCACTTGCCGTGTTCATCGGTCTGATGTTGGCGGCCCCCTACCTTGCAAGCGGGCGCATCATCGCGGTGATGAACATGATGATGATCAGTGCGGTCATCGCCGTCGGGCTTCAGATCTGCACAGGCTACGCCGGCCAGATCAATCTGGGCCAAGCGGCGTTTATGGGTGTCGGTGCCTATACCGCGTCGATACTGGCCTCGAAAACCGGTCTCACGTTCCTGTTGACCATCCCACTGGCTGGGCTGTCGGCGGCGTTGTTCGGGTTTCTTTTTGGCCTGACTGCCGCACGGATCAAGGGATTTTATCTGGCCTTAACGACCATCGCTGCACAGTTCATCTTTCACTTTGCCGTTTTGAACCTGCCATCGTCCTGGATGGGTGGATCGAACGGCATCACCGTGCCACCTGCGGAAATCTTTGGATTTCGCATTGTTGGCGAAACCGCGCAGTTCTACATGAATTTCGCGGTTGCTTCGATCATGATCGCTGGTGCATTCGGCATCATCCGTTCACGCTTTGGCCGTGCCTTTGTGGCCGTCAGGGATGATGACGTGGCGGCTGGTATCATGGGGATCAATGTCGCGGCGACCAAGGCGAATGCCTTCCTGATTGGCGCGTTCTATGCTGGCGTTGGCGGGGCGCTCTGGGCCTATCTGATCCGCTTTGTCGGTGTAGACCAGTTCACCTTGTTCAACTCGATCTTTTTCGTCGCAATGATCATCGTTGGCGGAATGGGATCAATTGTCGGCGCTTTGGTCGGTGTCTTCGTCATCCGCATCATTCAGGAAGTCATCGCAACCGTCGGCCCCAACATTGCTGAATCGGTGTCTTTCCTGGGCGGCGACATCGTGTTTGCTGGAATGAATGTCATTCTGGGCGGTGTGATCGCATGGTCCATGATCCTTGAACCCAAGGGTCTGATGCACCGCTGGAATATCCTGAAATCATCTTACCGTATCTGGCCGTTTCCCTACTGATTGATGGAATGGCCTTCAACCTGGGAGGAAATACTATGACCTACAAAACAACACTCGGGCTTCGCGGCCTGCTGGCAGCAGGAGCCATGGCGGTTGCTGCCGCCATGCCACTGAAGGCGCAGGCGGAAACGACATACAACCTGGCGCTGCTTTCCGACTTTTCCGGTCCCTATGCTGACATCATGCCTATTCTGGCCGGTGGGCGCGAAGCCGTCTTCAAATGGTGGAATGCCACAAGCGGCAAAGAGCTTGGCGTTACGCTGAACTACAAAAACTACGAAACCCGCTATGACGCGGCACAGGTTGCCAGCCTTTGGCCGGGGATCAAATCAGAACTGGATCCGATTGCCGTGGTCGGGCTTGGCGGGCCAGATGTTGCCGCCCTTTCCGAACGCCTGCCGGAAGACAAGATTCCGATGTTCATGGCGACGGCTGCCTACGGTTTTGCCTGGAAGGAAGACGCATGGATTTTCAACCCGCGTCCGACCTATTCACATGAAAGCGCTGGCTTCCTCGCCTGGTTGAAAGAGAAGCGCGGTGGTGATGAGCCGCTCAAGTTCGCCGTCTTGGCCTCCGAGGCCTCGCCTGCCTATGTCGATATGGCAAAGGGTCTGGAGCTTTACGCCGAAGAGAACCCTGAAGAACTCGAACTGGTCGAGGTCATCTATACCGAAGTACAGCCGACCGATCTGACGACACAGATGCGCCGCGTTGCACGGTCAGGGGCAGAGGCGCTGATCATCCAGACAAACACCTCTATCGTGGTTGCGGCGAAACGTGGTTTGCAAGCCAACGGTGCCGACATCCCGATCATGATGAGCTCGCATAACGGGCTGCCTGCTTCTGGCGGTGCGCTTGGTGGTCTTGACCAACTTGAGGGCGATTTCGAAACCTACGGTATGGTGATTGCTGCCGATGCGGACACCACCGCGCAGCAATTCTACAAGACATTGGTTGCGGATCATGGCCTTGAAGCGCCTTGGAACGTTGTGACCGCCATGGGTGTTTCTCAGGGTCTTTACACCGTTGCTGTGATCCAACACGCGATCGAGGCAAATGGTGCCGAGGGCCTGACCGGCGAGATGGTGCGCGAAGCGCTCTTTGCCAAACCGCTCACCACCGAGGAAACCCACGGGTTCCTGCCAACTCTGTCCTTCACTCCCGAAGCGCCTTTCCCACTGGAAGGTCTCAAGGTGAATGTCGGCACCGTCAAGGATGGCATGATCGCTATCGAAGCCACTGACGTCGACGTTCCTGACGTCCATAAATGGTAAACCAGATCCGGGCGCCGCACACGCGGCGCCCCACCTAATCCTTAACCCCGGGCACAATGACCATGCTGGAACTCAACAACGTAGAAGTGACCTATTCCGACGTCATACTGGCGCTCAAAGGCGTGTCCATGACCGTGCGCGAGGGCCAGTGTGTTGCGCTCCTTGGCGGCAATGGCGCGGGGAAAAGCACGACGCTCAAGGCCATTTCCGGAACACTGAAATCCGAAGACGGAACCGTTTCGGCGGGCTCCATCGTGCTGAACGGCACCCCGATTCAGAACATGGAAGCGTCGAATGTGGTTAAGAACGGTCTGATCCATGTGATGGAGGGCAGACGCGTGTTGCGTCATCTGACCTCTGAACAGAACCTGATTGTGGGCGGGCATATGGTGCCCAATTCGACCGAGCTGAAAAGCCGGCTGGATCATGTCTATACACTGATGCCGCGCCTTGCCGACCTGCGCAATCGAACCTCCGGCTTCATGTCCGGCGGCGAACAGCAACTGCTGCTGATCGGACGGGCCATGATGGCAAAACCCAAGATCATCGCAATCGACGAGCCGTCGCTGGGACTGGCGCCGATGATGATCCGGGATGTCTACGAAGTACTCAAACAACTTAAATCCGAAGGCACAACGTTCTTTCTGGTTGAACAGAACAGCGCCGCGGCGCTGTCAATCGCCGACTATGCCTATGTGATGGAAAACGGGCGCATCGTTATGGACGGCCCGGCTGACAAGCTGGCCGACAACGAAGACATCAAGGAATTCTATCTTGGTGTCACCGCGTCAGGTGAACGCAAAAGCTATCGCGACATCAAACACTATCGACGCCGCAAAAGATGGCTGGGATAGAAAAGGAAAAACAATGACAGAACTACTCGACATCAAGGGCCGCACCGCATTTGTAACTGGTGCAGGCCAAGGCGTAGGCCGTCAGGTAGCGCTTTATCTGGCTGAACACGGCGCAGGTGCCGTTGTAATCAACGATTTCCATGCCGAGCGCGCCGAAAGCGTTGCCGCAGAAGTAGAAGCGGCTGGCGCAAAGGCGCTCCCGCTCGCCTTTGACGTGTCCGACTTTGACGCCGTAGGTGCGGCGTTTGAAAAGGCGCAGGAGACCTTTGGCAACGTGGACATTCTGGTCAACAATGCGGGCAATGCCGGGCCGACGTCGCGGCTTGACGATCTTGTGCCGTTTTGGGAATCGGACCCCGCCGAATGGCGGCGCTGGATGGCCACCAATTTCGACGGGGTGCTGAACTGCACGCGTCACGCCATGCCGCTGATGGTCAAGGGCGGCTACGGGCGCATCGTGACTGTCATCTCGGATGCGGGCCGAGTGGGCGAACCCCATCTGGCGGTTTACTCCGGTGCCAAGGCTGGGGCGGCGGGCTTTATGCGCGCCATAGCAAAGGCTGGTGGCCGGTTCGGTATCACCGCGAATTGCGTCGCTCTGGGCGGCACGAGAACCCCGGCAGTCGCCGACCTGATCCCCGATGCCGAGACAGAAAAGCGGGCACTCTCGCAATATGTGATCCGCCGGCTGGGTGAGCCGGAAGATCCTGCCAGCATGATCCTGTTTCTATGCTCGGATGCCGCCAGTTGGATCACCGGACAGACCTATCCGGTGAATGGCGGGTATTCCTTTGCCTGCTAGAGCCCAACGTGGGCGGCCACCGTTAATCGGAGCCGCCCGCAAAGAAGCTTTCATTGTCAGCACCAATCTCCGGCGGCAAGCCCGAAATCTCGGATTCAAAGCCGTCGAACTTCAGCGGCTGGACCAGGAAAGTTTCCGTTTTGCCGCTGTCATGCGCAATGGTGCGCAGCAATTGGCGGGCGCGCACATGCGGATCCTCCAGCGTTTCGACCAGCGAATTGAGCGGGCCCCATGGCACGCCCGCGGTGTCAAACAAATCGCCCCAGTCGGCGCGCGACTTGCTGACCAGCACCGCCGCGATCTCTTCGCGCAGCGCGTCCTTTCGGGCGACACGGTCACGACCCTTCAAGCCCGCAAGGCCGGGTTTGCCAATCACATCGCAGAACGGTTGCCAAAACCAATCCTCATGCGCGATGGACAACGTCATCAGCTTGCCGTCCTTGCAGGTGAAAACGCCGTAAGCAGGTTCGGCGATGAATTCGCCCAGCGGCGTGCCATTGGCGGCCGGAACGAGGAAAGCGGTGAGCATGGAAACCACCGCGTCCGACATCGAAACATCCACGTAACGCCCCTGCCCCGTACGTTGGCTGGACAGCGTTGCCGACAAGATCGCAATGGCCGCGAACAGCGCCGCGCCGACATCAGCAAGCGGGACTGCCGGCAGCGGACCAGCCTGCCCGGCATCCGCCTGATCGGCCAACAGTCCGCCAACACCTTCGTAGCTCAGATCATGCCCCGCCCTGTCGCGGTAAGGACCGTCCTGCCCGTATCCCGAAATCGACACGTAAACGAGTTTCGGATTGACCTTGCGCATGTCCTCAAACCCGGCACCAAGAGCCGCGAGTTTTCCGGGCCGGAAGCCCTCGACGATAACATCAGCGGTTTCAACAAGGCTGCGGAACTGTGCCAAACCCTCGGTGGATTTCAGGTCAAGCGCCACGCTGCGTTTGCCCCGGTTCAATGCCCGAAACAACGGCGGGAACTGCCGCGCCGGATCGCCGACGCCCGGTCGTTCGATCATGATGACTTCGGCGCCCATGTCCGACAACAGCATTGTCGCATAGGGTCCGGGGAATTGTTCGGCGAGGCTGAGAATTTTCAGGCCGGCCAGAGGTGCAGTGTTCATATCGTGCTCCATGTCTTGTTTTTTCCGCGTGCGGGTCCCGGCCATAGCAGCGCAATGCGCCGCAAAAAGCAAGTCGAAAACCAAATTTTATTGTTATTATTCAGGAGGTTAATGTGACTGAAGCACCCCTAACCCTGTCCGTTGAACGTGTCGAACGAACTGAATGGATCACCTTCCAGCGAACCGAACAATTGAACGCCATGTCCACGCAGATGCTGCGGGAAATGACAGACGCACTTGAAAACGCGATTGCCGATGACGCGGTGCGCGCCATTGTCCTGACGGGCACTGGTCGGGCCTTCTGCGCCGGTGCTGATCTGAAGGAAGTGGTAGGCGCCAAACATGAACCCGGCGAACCCGACCTTCTTGACCTCGTTGATCATACCTTCGGATTGATGCGTCATGGCCCCAAGCCCGTGATCGCAGCTGTCAATGGGCTGGCCATGGCGGGTGGTCTGGAAATGGTGATGGCCTGTGATCTGGTCTTTGCCGCCGAAAGCGCGCAACTGGGCGATGCCCACTCCAACTTTGGGGTCTTTCCGGGCGCGGGGGGCGCTGCGATTATGCCCCGACGGATTGGTCTGAACCGCGCGAAATATCTGCTGTTTTCAGGCGAGAACATTTCCGCTCGAGAAATGATGGATTGGGGGTTGGTCAACAAGGTCGTTGCGGATGCAGAATTGCGTGACGCCGTGCAGGCTTTCACCAACAGGATCGCAGACAAAAGCCCCACCGTATTACGCCGCATGAAAACGGTCGCCAATCGGTCGCTGAACGTGGACGAAACCGCCGCTCTGGCCGAAGAGATGCTGAACCTGCGCGCGCACATGCGCTCGTGGGACATGCGCGAAGGGCTGACGGCTTTCAATGAAAAACGAAAACCGCAGTTTCGCGGTTACTGAAATCAAAAGGACAGACGATGCAGGACATATATGTCGTTGGCGTTGGCATGACGCCGTTTGGAAAATTCCGGGACAAGACCATCAAGGACATGACGGGCGACGCCGTCGCCGCAGCATTGACCGACGCGGGGCTGGCAGCTGAGCGCATTGATGGTGCGTTTTTCTCGAACGCGGTGCAGGGCCACATGGAAGGCCAGCACATGATCCGAGGCGAGATCGCGCTGCGGGAAATGGGCATTCAGGGCATTCCGGTGGTGAATGTTGAAAACGCCTGCGCCAGCGCCTCGACCGGGTTCAAACTGGCGGTCGATTTCCTTAAGGCGGGCAATGGTGATTGCTGTTTGGCCGTGGGCGCAGAGAAGATGTATTCCGACGACCGCGCGTTGATGTTTTCGGCCTTTGACAGCGGTTGGGACGTCAGCAACGGCGAAGAAGTCGCACAGCGTCTGGCCGATCTGGGTGCCGGGGTCGAGGAACCCGAAGGGTCAAAGTCGCCCAAGCCCTACAGTGTGTTCATGGATGTTTATGCTGGTTTTGCACGTTTGCACATGAAGACCTTTGGCACGACGCAGGAACAGTTTGCCGCCGTTTCCGCAAAAAACCATGCCCATTCGGCGCATAATCCACTGGCACAATACAGGGACGCGATGACTGTCGAACAGGTTTTGAGCGCACCGCCCATCACGTACCCGCTGACCCTGCCAATGTGCGCTCCGATTTCTGACGGCGCGGCGGCGGCAGTGCTCTGCACCGCTGAGGGGCTCAAACGTCTGGGACTTGATTCTGCCCGCGCGATCAAGGTCAAGGCCGCGATCCTGCGCTCTGGCACCGAACGTTCAGCCGAGGATTATGAAAATCACCTGACCCGCCTTGCAGCCCTTCAGGCCTATGAACAGGCCGGGCTTGGCCCCAAGGATATGTCGGTGGCCGAGGTCCATGACGCCACCGCTGTGGGTGAAGTGATCCAGATTGAAAACCTGGGCTTTGTCGAATTCGGCGAAGGTGGCCCCGCCAGCCTGCGTGGCGAGACCAGCATCGGCGGGCGTATCCCCGTGAACCCATCGGGCGGTCTGGAATCCAAGGGTCACCCTGTTGGGGCCACCGGAATCGGTCAGGTTTTTGAGCTGGTCACACAGCTGCGTGGAGAAGCCGGATCGCGCCAAGTCGAAGGCGCGAAGAATGCGATTGCCGAAAACGGTGGCGGATTGCACGGCGTCGAAGAAGCCGCCGCCTGCGTCACCATTCTGGGCCGCTGAAACAAAGGAAAAGAAAATGGAAAATGTGATCGCTGCCGCTCAGGCAATCTATACAGACGAACAACGCATGTTGCTGGAAAACTTCCGCAAGATGGCACTGGCGGAGTTCGCTCCGTTGGCCGAGAAATACGAAAACCTCGGCCATCCGCCAGATGCGGAAACCCTGAAAGCCCTGTTTGCCAAGGTCGAGGAATTCGGCCTGATCAGCGGCTTGATTCCTGAAGAAGCGGGCGGTGCAGGAATTGACCGCATGACGTATGGCATCCTTTACGAGGAACTCGCGCGCATCTGGGCCGATCTGGCGATTGCCGTCCTGATTCAGGGTCACGCCGTGTTTGCGGTCAACCTGCTGGGCGATGCCGCGCAGAAAGAGGCGTATCTCAAGCCGCTTTTGCGGAGCGAACGCATCTGCGCCACCTGTATCTCAGAACCGGAGGTTGGCTCGAATGTGCGCGAGGTCAAGACCCGTGCAGAGCGCAAGGGCGACAAGATCTTCGTCACCGGCCAGAAGCTGTGGATTTCCAATGGCGCGCAGTCGGATTTTGCCATTGTGGTCTGTAATCTGGACGACGGAATTTCCATGGTCATCGTTGATCGCGACAAGGGCGGATATGAAAGCCGCGAGTTGCGCAAGATGGGACTTGTCGGTGCCTCGACCTGCGAGTTGTTCTTTGACAATGCCGAAACAACGGAGGCCCACGTTCTGGGCAACTCCGGCGGCGGTCTGTTCCAGACGCTGAAGCTGTTTGAAAGCGCGCGTGTTTTCGTCGGGTTGACGAGCATCGGGATTGGTCAGGCGGCGCTGGAATGCGCGGTGAAATACTCCCAGGATCGTGAGCAGCATGGCAAGCCAATCGGCGGGCACCAGTTGATCCAGGGCTATCTGGCTGACATGGCTACTCAGCTGGATGCTGCGCGGCTTTTGTGCCAGCGTGGGCTGCAACTTTTGGATTTGGGCGTGCGCTGTGACACCCAGACTTCAATGGCGAAATGGTATGCGACGGAAATGGCCGTTGAGATCGCGGGCAAAGCGGTGCAGATCCATGGCGGTAACGGCATCACCAGGGAATTCCCGGTTGAGCGCCACTTCCGCAATGCCAAGGTCATGCCGATCCCCGATGGCACAACCGAAATTCAGAAGTTGGTGATCGGGCGAAACCTGACCGGGCTGAACGCGTTCTAAATAAGACTGCTCTGGCGGACAATGAGACTTTGCTTCGCGCAATCCTCAGTTCCGCCAGAGCGCAACGGCGCGACGATCAGCCCCGCAAAGCAGAAATGCCCAGTGCTCCTTGTGCCAAAAGCAGAGCCTGAAGCTGGTTTGTACCTTCGGCAATCGTCAGATGACGCACATCACGGTAATAGCGTTCAACCGGGAAATCGCGGGTATAGCCTGCGCCACCGTGAACCTGCAAAGCTGTCTCACACACGCGCAGCGCGGTGTCGGAATTGTGACGCTTGGCCATGGAACAGGCGCGCGAACGATCCGGTGCGTCACGGTCCAGCGCATCAGCAGCCCGGCAGGCAAGAAGTCGTGACGTTTCCACCCCGGCCATCATGTCGGCGATCATCTCCTGCACCAGTTGGAAGCCCCCAATCTTACGCCCGAACTGCTCGCGCTCACCAGCGTAACGCAGCGCCGCTTCATAGGCTGCAATCGACACGCCAAGACAAGTGAAAGAAACAAAGCAGCGACCCACGTTCAGATAATGCTTGGCAATGGCAAAGGCTTTGCCTTCATCACCAATCAGGTGATCGGCGGGAAGGCTCACGTCTTCAAACAGTAACTCGCCCAACGGGCAGGAGTTCATGCCCATGCTGCGCACCTCGCGGGATGTGAAACCGGGCGTGTCTGCGTCGACTAAAAACGCAGACACGCCCGCGTCTTCGCCTTCGCCGGATCGCGCAAAGACCACGCCCAGATCGGCACCTGTCCCGTTTGAAATATAAAGCTTGCGACCGTTCAGACGCCAACCATCGCCGTCGCGCCGGGCGCGCGTTTCGACATTGCTGGCGTCCGAGCCGACGTTCGGTTCAGTCAGTGCAAAGAAGGCAGTCTTGCGGCCTGAAACCAGATCGCCCAGCCATCTTTCCTGCTGTTCCGCCGTGCCATGTTGTGCCACGATCATCAGCACAAGGTTCGAGGTGCTGACAATGCTGCGCAGTGATGGCCAGACCTGCGACAACTCGCACAAAAGCGTGCAATAGGTCAGGTAATCGAGCCCCACGCCGCCCTGATCCTCTGGCAAAAGACCCCCCAGCAGGCCGAATTCACCCATCTTCCGCAGCACCTCGGGCGGGGGAAGGCGATGGGCGTCCTCATAGTCCTCGACCAGCGGTGCCACCTCAGCGTCAAGATATTTGCGCAAGCTGCGTCGTGCTGTTTCCTGCCAGTCGTCCAGTTCGAATTGCATTGGCCTTCACTCCGTCTCTTCGACTTGTCCCAATATCTCGGCCTGATGCTGGCCCACTGCCGGAACCTCATCGGCCGGGTCGCCAATGCCTTCCATCTGCACCGGAAAGGCCATCACCTGCGCTTCGCCCGCCATGCGCACGACACCACGCGCTTTCAGATGCGAGTCACGAGCCAGATCCCCAAGCGCGTTGATGGGGGCGAAAGGCACGTCCTCAGCCTCAAATACCTTGGCCCAATGCGCGAACGATTTCGCGCCGATCAGCGGTACAAGCGCGGCGTGGATATCATCTGTACGCTTCAGTCGCGTGGCAAAATCGTCAAGGACAGGATCGTCAAAACCTGTCATGCCCGTCGCCCGGATCAGACGTCGAAAGAAATGCGTCTCGATGGCACCGATGGAGATGTATTTGTCGTCGGCGGTGCCGAAGATGCCATAGGCGGCCCGGCGCAGGATGTCGGCCTTTGTAACGTCGCGCCCGTCACGGCGTCCGGCGTCCCACACCCCGTGGCGTGGGGCAACCCAGCTGGCCATCGCGTCGGTGATCGCCACATCCAGATACTGACCCCGGCCGGTGGTGTCACGCGCGCGCAACGCGGCGAGGATCGTGATAATCGCATAGGAGGCAGCCGACAGATCACCAATTGGCACACCTGTTGTATATTCAGGCGGTCCATCAGGTGCCCCCGAGATCGCCACGGCACCCGCCATGGCTGCGTAATTCAGATCGTGGCCCGGCCAGTCCCGCGCCGGTCCGGTCTGGCCATAGCCACTGATCGAACAGTAGATGAGCCCCGGATTGATTGTTGAAAGCGTTTCATAGTCGATGCCCAACCGGGCGGTCACGCCGGGGCGGTACCCCTCTATCACCACGTCTGCCCGCCTGGCCAACCGCAGGAAAGCCGCACGGTCGGGGTCATCCTTGAGGTTCAGGCAAATGCTTTTCTTGCCGCGGTTCACCGCCGTAAAGAGACCAGGGAACATTGCCCGCGCGGCGTCGCCCGAGGGGCGTTCAACCTTGATGACCTCCGCCCCCATTTCAGACATCTGCTGCGTGGCGTAGGGGCCGGGAAGAAGCTCGGTCAGATCAAGGACACGAAGGCCTGTCAGCGGTGCCGTGGCCGTCATTTCTTCTCTCCTTCTGCGTCTGCGCCGTCCGGTGTCGATATCCCAGCGAGTTCTGCCGAGTCGTCCTGTTCAAGGATCATGTCCCAGATCTTTTGACCCTGCGGGTTCTCCAACTCTTCCATCACATGCGCCAGCAGCCCTGCAGACCGGCCAATCAACGCAAAGGCGCGTGCCCAGATCGGGGCCAGCCCCATGTCCGACACGGTGGCACCAACCGCTCCGGCCGCGTTAATCGGCAGAAGGCGTCCAAATTCTTCGCAGGCGGCGGTTTCGACGGCAGCCATAAAGCGCCAATGCCGCCCATCAAACCCGTTTTCGCCAGCGATCCGGCGCAGGACCGGGGTGCGGGGGTCGCCATCCACATGGATTGGATGCCCGATGCCCGGCACAATCCGGCGCGCGGCACGAAAGGCCCGTACGACGTCTTGTGCACGGGCGGCAAAGGCCGCGTCGTCATCTTCGTCAGACAGCTCACCGATTTCTTCGCGCGTAAACGCAGCGGCGTTCTGCATGGTGCCAAGAAAATGATTCCCCGCGCCCAACAAGCCCGCAGCCACCGCGCCCTGAAGCGATTCCGGCGCGCCCAGAATGGTCATCCGTGCAGCGATGGCGCTGGGGGTCAAGCCGTGGTCTGTGGCGGTGACGATGATCGCGTTGGTCATCGCGCGCGTGCGATCATCGGGTTCCTTTCCTGTGGCGGTGAAATAGATCATGTCGATGAAATCCATTTTGCCGAGGACCTCATCCGCCAGATCGCGCCCGCGCACGTAGATGCGGTCCCGTGTGGTGAAACCGATGCCCGTCTTTACTGTCATTGCCTTGCCTTTCCTTGCGTGTCGGTTGCTGTCCGCAGGATCATTGCGTCCAGCACAATGGCACCCTCCGGACCAGCGCATACTGGGTTGAGGTCCAATTCCTCGATTTCGCCGCGCGCACCCAAGGCGGCCACAGTCACGAGAAGATCGGCAAGCGCGTCCAGATCGGCACCGGGACGACCGCGCAGCGGACCCAGCAGCGCTCGGCCGCGGATTTCGTCGATCATCGCCAACGCTTCGGTGCGCCCGAAAGGCGCGGCGCGGTGCGTCACGTCCTCCAGCGCCTCGACCATCACACCGCCAAGGCCAAAGCTGACCACCGGACCAAACACCGGATCGCGGTGAAGTCCTGCCATCACCTCGATCCCCGGCCCCTGTTCCATGCGTTCGATCAATGCGCGATCCAGCTTTTGACCCTGCGCCGCCAGCGCCGTGGTCATCGCGTCCCAAGCCGCCATCAGCGCTTTGGAATCCGTCAACCCAACGGCCACAGCCCCGGCTTCGGTCTTGTGCAGAAGGCCGGGCACCAGCGCCTTGAGGACCACGGGAAAGCCGATCCCGCGCGCCGCGTCGTTTGCGGTTTGGGCGCTGGTCACGACCCGGCCTTCGGGCACAGAAAGACCAAGATCGGCCAGCGCCGCCTTGGCCGCTGCTTCGTCCAGTTCGCCGGGCGGAAGTGCCGGCAGCGAAGGGGCATTCATGTCCGCGGGGCTCCAACCGCCGCGCCAGATCAGCCGCTTCAGCGCCGTTACCGCCTTGCCAAGGCTGCGAAAGGGCGCAAGCCCTGCCGCGTTCAGCGTGTCATAGCCTGCAGCGCGATACCCACTCATCCAGACCGGAACAAGTAGCGCCGGACAGCCCGGTGCCAGTGCAACCATATCATCGGCGGAACGGTCGGTGATCGGGCCATAATCAGCCGGGATGGGCACAAGAACCACATCGGTGGCCGGATCACGTGCGACCAGCGACAGACAGTCGAGGTTGAGCGTGTCCTGAGTGAAAACCTGGGTCGTCAGATCGACAGGGTTCTCTACTGCTGCATAGGATGGGGCCAGCGCGCGCAACCCTGCGCGGGTGTCAACGGCCAGTTCGGACAGGGTCAGCCCGACGCTGCCCACCATGTCAGCAGCCAATGCCGCAGTGCCGCCGGAAAAGGAATAGACGCAGATGCCCCCTCGACGGGCAATGCCCGCACGTTCGAACAGCGCCGCTGTGTCGATCAACTCGTCCAGATCATCCACCTCGACAATGCCATGCTGGCGCATCAGCGCCGAGGTAACTGGCGCTGATCCCGCCAGCGCGGCGGTGTGCGAACGGGTGGCAGCCACGCCGTAATCGGATTTGCCCACCTTCATGGCAACCACGGGCTTTCCCGCGTGGGCCGCGGCGCGTGCGGCGGCCAGAAAACGCGGACCGTCGCGAAACCCCTCAGCCAGCAGCGCGATCACTTTTATGTCGGGGTCCTTCACCATGTGATGCATCACGTCGGCCATGGTCAGGTCAGCCTCGTTCCCGGTGGAGCACCACTGGCCAACCCCGATACCGCGTTCGCTGGCCTGAATGAAGGACCGACCAAGCCCGCCGCCCTGCGTGATAAGTCCGATACCGCCACCCAATGTGTCGTTCTTGAACACCGGCGAAAAGGTGAGGCCAAGGCGGCGGTTGATATTGCTTAGCCCTGGCGAGTTTGGACCATAGATGCGCATCCCGCTTTGCTGCGCGATCTTTGCCATCTCGGCCTCTGCGGCGCGGCCAGCGTCCCCGGTTTCAGCGAAACCTGACGTGAAAACCACAGCGATAGCAGTTTGCGCGGCCGCGCAGTCGCGCAAAGCGTCCAACACTGCTTCGGCCGGGAGACACACCACCGCCACGTCAACAGGACCCGGCAAGGCCGACATTGCAGGATAGGCGCGCAGCCCATGAACCGTTTCGCGCCCCGGATTGACCGGGAAGATATCACCGTCAAAGTCAGAATGCCGGGCGAGGTTCAGCAGCGCGTCACTGCCCACGCTTCTGGGCCGTTCACTGGCCCCAAGGATCGCCACGCTGCGTGGTGACAACAGCCGCGAGAGATCGGGAAAATCACAGGCGGCCACTTGTTCAGGCACCTTGTGGTGCCCGCCGCACCAGCAGCTTCCAGACCCCTTCCACCACGGTTTCGTCACGCTGGTTGATGACCTCGCGGCGGAACGACAGGATGCCGCGTTCGGGCTTTGAGGTCTCACGCTTTTCCGCCACGGTGACGCGCACACCGATCGTGTCGCCGATGAAAGTGGGTTTGGGAAATCTGCACTGCATGTCGAGCAGCCCCAGTAGCGAAGGTTCAAGGAAGGTGTTCATCAGCATCCGCGTGGTTAGCCCCGACATCACCGACACCACCAGCAGCCCATGTGCGATCCGCTGGCCGAAAGCCGATCCGGCAGCATATTCGGCATCCACGTGCAGCCGGTTGAAATCACCAGAAAGGCAGGCGAAATTCGCCACGTCAGCCTCGGTTATGGTGCGGGTGGGGCTGTCGAACTGGTCGCCCTCGTTCAGGTCTTCCCAGTAGAGTTGCTGGCCCTTCAGGGCAGATAGGTCGGGCCGGGTCATTGGGTTTCCTCCTCTGGCAGTGTTAACACTGTCTCCTTTAGCTCGGTCTTGAGAACGCGGCCGGTCAGATTACGTGGCACCGCCGCCATGAACACCACGCGCCGCGGACGTTTGTAACGGTCAAGCCTTGACTCGGCATGGGCGATCACCTCCGCCTTGGTCAGTTTGGCATCCGGGGCGGGCACGATCACCGCGCAGATCGCTTCAGTCCAGCGCGGATCAGGCAGGCCGATGCAATGCGCCTCAGCGATGGCAGGGTGGCTCGCCAGCGCTTCCTCGATTTCGGGGGCGTAGACATTGATGCCGCCGCTTTTGATGATGTCGCGCTTGCGCCCGGTGAACCACAGCAGACCTTCAGCGTCGATCCGACCCAGATCGCCCACGGTCAGATAATCGCCGCGCCGGGTTTCGGCGGTCAACACTTCGTCTTTGTAATACCCGTCATAGCGGCTTTCGCTGCGGGTGCAGATCTCTCCCACTTCGCCCTGCGCCACTTCCTGGCCGTCATCGTCAAGGATCTTCAATTCGACGCCAAAGAATGGGCGACCAACGCAATTTCCGGACAGGTTACGCCGCAGGTCCGCAGCGGTGAGGTTGGCGTAAGGCCCGGCCTCACTTGAGGCGGCATAGATCATCAGGGCATCGCCAAATTTGTCCAGCGCGGCGTGCTTGAGGTCTGGATACATCTCGCCGCCACCCGACTGAAGCGTGCGCAGTGACGACAGATCAGCACTGGCAAAGCCCTCGGCCTCAACCATCCGCTGCAGCATGGCGGGCAGCAGCATGGTGGCGGTCAGCCGTTCGTCTTCGATCAGCCGCAGCGCAGCAGCACCGTCGAAGCGACGCATCAGATAAACGCTCGCCCCAAGGTAAAGCGGCAACAGTGTATAGGTGCAGCCCGCCGAGAGGCAGATCGGAAGCGCCGAAAGCGCGCGGTCGTCGGGTCGGAACCGCTGCTCGATGGCGCGTTCCTCCATGCCGAACAGACTGCGCAGTGCCCCCTTGGGCTTGCCGGTCGTCCCCGAGGTATGCAGCATGATCGTGGTGCCATCCTGCCCCTGCGGTGGGTCGGGCGGCGTGTTGGCCAAAAGGTCAGACAGGCGCGGCAGCCCCGGCGCGCCTTCAGCCACATCGCCCAGAGCGATGATATCGCTCACCACACTTTGGAACAGATCAGCATGCTCCAGCGCGGCCTCGCCCAGCAGCAGGGTCTTGCTGTCTGAGCGCGCCACCACTTCGGCCATGACATCCGGTGCGATACGATAATTGATCGGCGCGGCAACTGCGCCGAGCCCTGTCACCGCGACATAAGCGGCAAGGAAATCGGGGTGGTTTTCGGATATCACCGCCACCTTGTCATCTGGCCCGACGCCGCGCCGTGACAGTACTGTCATCATCCGTTCTACCCGGTCAAGAAAGTCCGCATAGCTCTGGCTATGGCCTTCGAACACCACCGCTGGTTTTGTCGGGAACCGACGTGCGTTCAGCCTGAGGGCATGGAGGAAAGTCATCGACATGGCCGCGTCCTCAGTTAAAGGCCGAGATCCCGAGGACCTCGCGGCCGATGATCAAAGTCTGGATTTCCGACGTGCCTTCCGGGATCAGCCCGCCACGCGTGTCGCGGAACAGCCGTTCGACCGGGTAATCAGTCGAATACCCCAGCCCGCCATGGGCCTGCAGCGCCATGGAGGCGACCTCATGCGCCGCCTCACTGGCATAAAGCTTGGCGATCGAACATTCCTTGCGCCCCGGCAGACCTGCGTCCAGCGCCTGTGCTGCGCGGTCGGTCAGGGCGCGGGCCGCCTCGGTGCGGATGGTCATGTCGACGATCAGCTTCTGCACCAGCTGGTAGCTTCCGATCACTTTGCCGAACTGCTTGCGCGTCTTGACGTAGTCCGTGGACAGGTCCAGCGACCGCTGCGCCGCGCCCACAGCACCCGCTGCCACATTCAGCCGCCCGTAATTCAACCCTGTGAGGATTGCCTTCAGGCCTTTGCCCGCCGGACCCAGCAGGTTTTCCTTGGGCACTTTTGCGTCATGGAAGGCCAACTGCGAGGTCGCGGTGGCCTTGATAAACATCGTACCTACCCGCGAGGCGTCGAATTGGGTTTCGTCAGGGTCTACGATGAACAGGCTCAAATCGCCATCACAGCCTTCGGCAAAGGTCCGCGCCACAAGAATGCCGACACGACCGTGAACACCGTTCGTTGTCCACAGCTTACCGCCATTGATCAGCCAGTGGTCGCCCTTGTCTTCAGCACGGGTCTGGACGGAGGCGACATCGGAGCCGTGGTCGGTTTCGGTTATCCCCACCCAGACCGGCATTTCACCGGCCATAATGGGTTGCAGCCATTTCTGCTTTTGCCGCGCGTCGCCCAGATGGTGCAGCAGCGCCGCGACAATGTTGACGGTATTGAGCAGCACCCGGAGCGAGAGCCAGCGATAGCCCGCCTCTTCCATCATCATCGCCCATGTTCGATAGCTCAGACCATAGCCCCCGGCCTCTTCGGGCAGAAGCCCGCCCAGATAGCCGAACTGGCGCAAGTCGCCCACCATCTTCCAGGGCAATTCACCCGCTGCTTCACATTCGGTGATCCGTGCCTCAGTCAGTTCGTCTGCCATGAAGCCCCGGATGCTGTCGCGCAGCATCCGCGTCTCTTGTTCCTGATCATCGGCGGATGGCGGTGCTTGCTCAGCCATATCGCCCTCCAGTGATGTGCAACGTCTCGCCTGAAATGTACTCCGCCGCATCGGACGCCAAAAACACCACGCCATTGGCGATGTCCTGCTCGTTGCCCAGACGCGGCACGGTGTTCATCGCCAGCGCGCGCGACTTGATCCGGTCGTAGTTGGGAAGCGCCTCGATCATATCAGTGGCGA
>JBARUV010000275.1:0-1675 GCA_049645905.1 Sulfitobacter sp. | reverse complement strand
CAACAGGCATGATCGAACAAGGCCACTGGCAGGCTTTCATCGTCTGAGAAATCTCGATACACCGATGACATCCAACACGTTGGGTCCTCGAACAGCACTTCTTCATGTTGCGAAGGACGTTCCACCTCATAGATCGCGAGATCGAGTAATCCCTTGTCCAACGCATCTGGGAAGCACGTGCTCAAAGCGCAGGTCACATCCAATTCGACCTTCGGATGGTGACGGGTGAAAGCCGCGATGATCCCCGCGAGCTTCGCACGGCCGTGATCATCAGGAACACCCAAGCGCAGCTTGCCCGTGACAGCATCTTGAGAAATATCGCGCAGCACGGCGTCGAGGCGTGCAGTCACATCTTGTGCTACCGGGAGCAGCCGGCGTCCCGTGTCGCTCAAGGTGACACCGCGACCGTGCCGTTCGAAAACAGGCTGACCAAGGATGGCTTCAAGGCGCTTGATCTGAAGACTGGTAGCGGATTGGGACCGGTAGATGCGCACCGCGCCGTCTGTAACGCTTCCCGCTTCAGCCACGGCAACAAACGTGCGCAGTAAATCGCTGTCAAGACTTTCCATCTGTTTTTCCAATACCAGAAATTCAATCTATTCGTTTCACATATGCTTAACGACCGGCTATTTTTCAAGGTCAGAGGAGTATCCGATGTCCGATCAAACAGTTGCCAGCCGACAAGCAAACAAGAAAACTATCGTGTGGGGCCTATGTCTCTTCCTGTTGGTAGGCATTGTTCTGGCTTGGCCAGTATACGCTGCGAATGCCGCCATGTTCGTCGTGTGGGGTCTGGTTGCCGTCGCCCCTATCGTTATTCCGGGCATTCTTCTTGCGGCATGGATCATCGCCAGTGGAGCGGATGCGCACATCGCTGGCGCGTTCGAGGGTAGGACGCTGCGAACGGTAGTGGTTGCATCGCTAATTGGGGCCATTACACCGGTCTGCGGCGTCACCGTGTTGCCATTGATGGCTGGGCTGTTGGCTGCGGGCTTGCCGCTGGCTCCGATCATGGCTTTCTGGTTGTCATCCCCGATCACAGACCCCGCGATGCTCGCGACGACAGCCGCGACTCTTGGTCTGAGCTTTGCGATTGGCAAAACGCTCGCGGCGTTCGGATTGGGCCTGTTCGGTGGCGCGGTCACCGGACTGTTCGCCAAGACGCCGTGGGCGCTGAACGCGCTGCGCGACAACGGTTTGGCACGCCAACTGAGCGCCGCGCGTTGTGGAGCGGCCCTGACCTTCGACCCATGGGTCTGGAGGACCAAGGCTCGTCGGCGGTCCTTTGGCACCCAATTTTGGGCAACGGCGCGGCTCATCCTGATTTGCCTAATTTCCGCATTCGCTGCCGAATATGCTTTGAACGCTGCTCTGACCCCTGGGGCGCTTGCGACATATGTTGGCGAAGATCAATGGTGGGCCATACCCGCCGCCGTCTTTGTCGGCGCACCGGCTTATATCGACGGTTATGCCGCGCTCCCACTTACGCGCGGGCTGATTGACAACGGCATGTCCGAGGGCGCTGCCATGGCCTTTCTGGTTTCGGGTGGTGTGGTCAGTATTTGGGGGGCTATGGCCATCGCGCCGATTCTTAAACTGAAGCCCTTTTTGCTGTATCTTACCTTGGCTGTTCTGGGCTCGTTGGCAGCGGGGTATGTATTTGAGTGGGTAGTTT
>JBARUV010000274.1:0-5925 GCA_049645905.1 Sulfitobacter sp. | reverse complement strand
CGCTGATCCGTGCGCTGGTGCTGCCGTCCACAGTGACGGCGGCGAAGGCGCGCATCTGGGTGCCGTCCGAGTAGACGTCAAAGCGGATCCAGTTTGTCGCATCCTCCTCGATCAGGAAGCCTTGCATCTGATTGCCGACGCTGGGGGCCGTCAGGAACCGGGCCTCGAGTGCGAAATCCCCGTCCGAGACCTGCTGCATTGCCCGCGCAGCATTGTTGGTGCCCCACATGTCGAAATTGCCGTTCGGGGTTGTCAGTTCAAGATAGCCATCCCCACCCGATACGCCCGTCTGTACCGATACGCCCGCCGGACCAGCCACCGTCCAGATCGCCTCAAGCGTTCCGGACCCGAAATCATCAGAACTAAACATTACTTACTCCAAAATCGCTGCCGTGGACACGAGAGATGGCATCTGGGCAACGCAACGATAAAAAAGGTCTGCAAAAAGTCTCAAAAAATTTAACCTAGGGGGCACTATACACAATGCGCGGGTCGATTTCATCCTTTATATGGTGTGAGCTTCTAGCGTCCGCTAGCTTAGTCTTTCGACGCTGAGCGGCGTAAGAATAGCCAGCAGCCGTGGATCGTAGCTCTGGAACAGGACGCTCGGCTGCCATCATCATGCGACACTCAACGCTTATTCTTCGAATGTCTAAACGAATCACGAAATGGCCGCAATGCACCTGTTACACTTTGCTTTAGTCTCGAATCTGCCGGGACATCTGTGGAGGTCACTTACTTGGGGTCAAGGTGCAGAGATAGCCCAACACGAAAAGCTGAAGTCCGACACTGGGATCGACGCCTATTTCTGTGATACTTAAAAGCCCTTGGCAGCGCGGTGGCAACGAAAGCAGGAATGACTTGTTGCGCCAATCCTTTTCAAAAGGACAGATCTTGGCCACGGTCCTGATTCGTTGGATGCCGTCGCGTTCACGCTAAACTGCTGCAACAAAAAATATTCGGATAGCCGTTGACGACCGCTTAAATCCGCTCTGGGGACTGCTGCCTGAGTGATGAACGAGTTTGCCTTGCGCTGATTTGATGAATGGCCTGTTCCAAAGCATCCAAACATACCTCGCATCGGCTGCGCGTCTTCCCCATCTTGCCTAGATGTAGCACATTTGCTTCAAGAACAGAACGAATACATAGAAGCAGGGTCAAAGGAAAACCTCAACAAGCGTTTGCAGGGAAGGGGGGGTGCATACACTGCCCGGCTTTTCTGGACAGGTTCGCGGCTTAGCCCAGATACGTCTTGGTTAGAGCCCGTAGTCTGGCGCGCTGTATTTGTAACAGGCACCTGATCGAAGGCGCATCACGGAACGACTGGCGAAAATATTGCACTGCGTCGCGATAGGCGCGGCTCTCAAGGCTCTGACCCCCGATGATGTAGTTTTGCCGCGCGCGCGACGTTGGGTGTTTTGCATAAAGCTCGGCATATTCAGTCAGCAATCGCTCGCGGGCTGCAGTATCGGCGGCGCGGTCCGAGGAGACGCTATCGGCGGTCCGATAGATCACCACCAACGGTTCGGGGACCAAAGCAAAGCGGGCCTTTTGTGCCATGCGTATCGATAAATCCCAATCTTCATTGATCCTGAGCGACTTATCGAAACCGCCCACTTCGTCAAAAAGCGCCCGTTCGACCACCAGAGTCTGCGGTGTGGTTGGGTTACTGTAGAGCACTGCGCCGGAAAGATCGCCGCTTGCCGCGCTTTCGGCGTCGAGTGTTCCTTCTCGGGGAATGTAATAGCACTGGTCTTCGGCGTAATAGAGTGCGCCACAATAACAAGCCCGGCGGTCGGGGTTGCTTTCAAGCGCCTCAATCTGTCGTTCGAGCTTTTCTGGAAACCAGCGGTCGTCGCTGTCCTGGAAAGCAACGTAACGCCCCCGGGCCAATTCGATTCCCAGATTACGGGCACCAGCCGGGCCGAGGTTTGTGGTATTGCGGTGCAGCCGGACGCGCGGGTCAGAACAGTATTTCTCGACGACCTCTGCGGTGGCATCGGTCGAGCAGTCGTCAATCACCAGTAGTTCAAAATCAACCATGGTTTGCGCTAGCACACTGTCGATTGACCGGCGCACCAGATCCTGACGGTTATGCACTGGCAATACTACGGAAACGGCCGGGACGTCAGGCATCATGGCGCCTGGAAACGCATCTGATCTGGGGGAAAAGAGGGTACCGCATCACGTCATGTCGACTCGAAATAGGCATGCTGGCCGGCATTTGATTTCCAGCGACAGGTGAAGCCTTGCTCTGACAATCGCTGGAACATGCTGTCGATCGCATCCTGTCCGGTAACTTCAGGATGCAGTTCCATCGCAATTTTACGCAGACTGCCTGGTTCTAGTGTCTCAATGATGTCGATCTCGCCGCCTTCGATATCCATGATCAGAAAGCTGGTCTGCAACGTCCGTATCCGCTCGTTGAGCGAAATCCGTGGTGTGCTAATCTTGCGGGCGCCGGAGATCGGGGTGGTCGATGCCGCCCAGAACATTTCCGGCACATAGAACTCCGCCTCACCCGGCTCTTCGGAAAGCAGGCCGATCGTGAGGTCTGGCAAAGCGCCCTCGTTCAGTGCGTAATTGCCGCGAATGATCGGCTCCATCATCGGATTGGCCTCAAAGCTATGTACCCGGTCTGGTCCCAGACGACGAGCGCAGAGTAGCCCGATATAGCCAATACCCGCACCAAGTTCCATCACCCGGTCTTCAGGCTCCAAAAACATCTTCACCATGCGCGCCTCTCGGCCCTCGTAGTCACCGACCAAGATCCTCTCAACTGCTTCCTGCCCAATCAGAGCGGGGTCGGCACGCAATCGGACGCCTTGGAGTGGGACGATACTGTCTCGCATAACCATACGGTTTCTGAGCCGGTTCAGGTTCCGGTATTGATCATAAAGTGCGCGCTTCCACGCTTCCGGAAGCGTACGTCCGATTTGGTCACGAAGCATATTCAAAAACCTTTCCGTGAATGGCTGGGCAAGGGAATTCCAAAAGCCCTCTGTAACGCGATTCTCTTAGCGGTGATAGGCCGCCGGAAAGTTCCTGCTGTACCTGACTGTCTGTCGTGCGGAAAACGGAGGATCAGTTTTGGTCGTATTGTCCGAGCTCTCCACCTGTTCTTCGGTCATCCATGCTCCACTGCCCAATAGAAACAGAAATGCACAATAAACGGAATTCCAAAAATGCACAGTGATAACCGCGACGCAGATCGCTACCATGGTAATCACAAAGCCCGTGCGGCAGGCGTTGACGAAGGGATCGGTTTGCCGGGTGAAAATCATCGACAAGAGCAGGCAGGCCACAGCTGCGAGCAAGAGAAGCATCGTCGGAAGCCCGTGACGGAAGGCCAGTGCCAGCCAGAAGTTGTCGATCGAAGTGGTTACGATCCAAAATTGGGTTGGCCAAGTCATAGTGAAGCCGAAACCGAACCAAGGATGTGCCATGATGCCTGACATTGCCCACTCGTTGACGTTAAGCCGGGTCCAGGCAGTTCCCGGATTAAGTGCAAGAAATGGGATTGCTATTTGCGCCATGCTACGGTTCGAGAGGCTCTCAACGAGGGCATAGATTGTGACAAAACTTGCAGCCAGTAAAATCCAGCGCTGCCTGAAGCCGCTAAGGATGCGATCATACAAGATCAGGATACCCTGAAGCCCCACTGGCACCATAGCACCGGAAGATAACGACAGGAAGGCGGCGAATCCGACCAGAGCTCCGCTCAAGATCGACAGTCGTGGTGGCGGGCCGGGCCGGACGGCATAGATTGCCAGCGCGAAGCCTAACGCACAGAAAACGCCGTAGAGAATGGGGTGATCGAAGGTCACTTGAGCGCGATCGAACCCAAGCCGCTGCTCGTGCGGTACATTCGGCAACACCGGAAGCACCTTACCCAGTACCGTCAGTATGATTGGGTTGCGGGTTACGTTCTCGTAAAGCGCGAAGGGAATCGTCACAATGATGCAGGTTGTCAATACCCGAACCATAGCGCTGAACTGCTGGCTATTGCGGATGAATGCGCGTGCAAGAAAATAGGGTCCGAGGGACTCTAGGGTGAAGATGCCGACCGCCGAGACCGAGGCATCTGTCATGAAGAGGGAGAACGCACCCGTTAGGCCGAATAGAATGATCAGGATATCGACAAGGCGCAGGCGGATCGGATTGGTGGAGATAAGCCGCATTGCAATGGGTACGATCGCAAGCAACAATACCACCCGGTAGAATGACAGCCGAATGCCGCCAAGATAGATTTGGATCGGCACGAGCAACGCGATGACGAAGAACATCACCCACTTCGATGCGACCGACAGGCCAACAGAACTTGTCGCGGCGGAGCCGGACCGATGTTCTATTTTTTGGCTCATTCGTTCACTTCCAACAGCCACACCCGCTCCACGCTTGCCTGTACAACCCCGTCGACTGCCTTCAGGCCATCACTCTCATCAAACATCCAAACCGCATATTTTTCCAATGGGCCAGTAGCCCACGCGTGTAGTGCCGCCGCAATACACAATTTTTAGCCGACCAATAGTCCATCAGAATAACAGATTGCATCTGTATCTGCATTACGAAAAGGTGCCGATAGGCGGCATCTTATCCAGGATAATAGGAACCGGTTTGACCAGACTAATGACATTGCTTCCGATGGCTTGTGACAGCGTAGGTCCAAGTTATACCTGCACGCGCCTTTTGCAGGGAATGTCACGGAATAGCCTCTCCGGGCCGCTCTTTGTTAACCGGGTGCGGACGCCACTCGTGGGCCTCGACTATCGCAGTTCTTTACCCGGGCCGCTTGCCGCGTTGCCTTATCGGTTTGTTGCCAATGCCGCATCTCGCTGGACCGAACGGCGGTATCTTTCCGCAATAGGCGATGGTGACATCGCCTATCTCTGGCCGGCCGTATCGCTGCGCGCATACGAAGCGATACGCGAACTTGGCATACCGATTGTTGCCGAGGCCATAAATACCCGCATGGAATATGCCCGCGAGATACTCGATGCGGCCTATGCCGCCGAAGGGTTGCCACCCGGCCACGGCATTACCGACGCCCGGATACGGGAGGAGAATGAGAAACTGGCAATGACTTCGGCGATCTTTGCACCGAGCGTCAGTGTTGAACGTTCGCTTCAGGATGCGCCGGTCGCGCCAGAGAACGTCCTGCCGGCAAGCTACGGTGTCGCGCTCGAGTATCCAAGACCGCCTCGGCGCGCGGTGCCCGAGGCAGGGCCCACGGTGCTGTTTGTCGGCTATGGGAGCATCCGCAAGGGGCTGCACCAGTTGCTCAGGGCTTGGGCGATGGCTGGAATTCGAGGAAAGCTGGTGCTCGCAGGCAAGATCGAGCCGGCGCTTAAACAACTCTGTGCCGACTTCCTGAACCGTGCCGATGTGGAGACGCTTGGCTTCGTGCACGACGTTGATGCGCTTTACGAACGCGCCGACATTTTTGTCCTGCCATCCTTTGAGGAGGGGGATCCGCTTGTCACTTACGAGGCCGCAGCGCATGGATTGCCGATTGTCGCCTCGTCCATCGGGGCAGGGCGGATCGGCGAGGAAACCGGTTGTGTCATCGGAGTGGACCCCTTCGATCCTGAGACCATCGCGGCGGCGCTGCAGCAGCTGGCGGGTTCCGCTGATGACATGCGTGACTGGGGCTACCGCAGTCGCGCTGCGGTAGCAGACTACGACTGGAGCCAGGTCGGCGGGCGTCGAGCCGACCAACTCGCGGCGCACCTCGGCATACTGGATCAGCGGCCACGCAGTTCCGTCAGCCGCCCGAGCGCACCATAGCCCGAGCCGAAGTCGATTGCCGAGCCGTCCTTGGGCAGGAAACTCTCCCATGTTCCCTCGCCGGCATTCTGGAAAACATCACTTTCGTTGGTGTAGAAGTAGTTGTCACCCGTAACCGCGCCATTCTCGGCGGTTATC
>JBARUV010000273.1:0-21189 GCA_049645905.1 Sulfitobacter sp. | reverse complement strand
TGAATGGTCAGGCATCGTCAACTGCTTCGGCCTCAAACCCGACGGTAGAGGGGTCAAGATCGTAGTGCGCACCGCAGAACTGGCAATCCGCCGTAACACGACCATCATCAGTGGTCATCTTCTGGATATCTTTGGCAGAATAGATCGACAGACTTTGGCGTACGCGATCTTCTGAGCATGTACACCCGAAACGGATTGCCTGCGCCTCGAACACGCGGGGCTGTTCTTCATGGAAAAGGCGCAGCAACAGGTCCGTAGGCGGCACAGAAGGACCGATCAACTCAAGCTCATCGGCTGTATCCAACAGAATATTAACGCGGTTCCAGTTTTCTTCCTGCTCGCCGTGCAATAGATCACCTGCCGCCAATACGTCGCCGGTGCCTTCACCTTTGGCGGCAAAGGGTGATGCCGGTGGCATGTGCTGCAACATAACGCCGCCTGCGCGCCAATGCTCGTCCTCTTGGGGGCCGGAAGATTTGCCAAAGCTGAGTTGAAAGCGGGTCGGCAATTGTTCGGATTGGGCAAAATACGCCTCGGCACAGGCCGCAAGTGATCCACCTTCAAGCGGCGTGATACCCTGATAGGGTTTCATCCCCTCGCCTTGGTCAATCATGACCGCAAAATATCCTTCACCTACCTGATCAAAGGCGGGGCCATCAGTCAAACGATCCTCATCATAGCTTGCATAGGCACGTACACGCGCGGCGCGCCCCGCGTCGTCAGGTCCGTAATAGTCGGTTGCGATCATCCGGACAGCGCCCTTTGACTGGACCTGCAAAGACAGCTTCCACCGCAGCTTGATCGTTTGACCGATCATGGCGGTCAGCAAAGCCATTTCGGCCACGAGTGCTTCGACCTGCGGAGGATAGTCGTGCTGGGACAGAATGCCGTCAAGCACGCCGTCAAGCCGCGCTACGCGACCGCGAATATCCGCGCCATCAAGCTGAAATGGCAGGACGCTATCATCCCACGCTATCTGAGTGCCGTTTGTCATTGGGGTTTCCTTATCGGGGGCCGCTTGGCATACCGCGTCTATATAGGAGCAGCAACAGCTGGATAAAGGGGCAGACAATGATCAGACGGGTCGGAGAAGTGCCAAGCCGGAACCAACACTATCGTTTGCGCGCCGGTGCCTATGCAATTTTGCCGCTCAAGAACCGCTTTTTGATGGTCGCCCAAGTCAGCGACACCGTTGAAGTCATGCTGCCCGGCGGCGGTATTGATCCCGGTGAATCACCGCTTCAAGCCTTGAACCGCGAAGTGATTGAGGAAACCGGCTGGCGCATTGCGCGACCGCGCAGATTGGGGGCGTTCCGCCGGTTTGTGTTCATGCCGGAATACGATCTATGGGCCGAAAAGCTGTGCCATGTTTATGTGGCTCACCCGGTCCGGCAGGTGACAAACCCTATCGAACCGGACCATCACACGCTGGTTTTGTCCCGCACCGAGGCGAAGACGGCTTTGGGCAATGATGGCGACCGCATGTTTCTAAATCTTTACGCACCATGATGGGGTCCGGCATATTCGAACAGAATTGCTGAAACATCGTCAGGAAAATCATCTGTTTTCGCAAAGCTCTTTAACCCCAGAATAAGGCCATCGAGGAAGGCAGGGCCCTTATGATGCCGCAGTCCATCGACCAGTTTCCCGACACCGCTTTCTTCAAGCAGGATGCCATTTGGGTCCGGGCATTCAGTAACGCCATCTGACAGCACCAGCAGGCGATCCCCGGGATCAAGCTGAAGTGTGAACTGTTGAAAGTCGACGCCTTCCAGAAGGCCAACAGGAAAGCCCCCTGACCCGCTTTGTTCAATGCGGCCATCCTTGCGTTGTAAAATCGGATGCGGATGGCCGGCCTGTGCGATTGTCACCAACCCTGTCAGCATATCGACGATCAAAAGCATGAGAGTGAAGTAATGTTCAGTTGCCATCTCTTGCAACACGAGATCATTCAGTTCGCTCACCACTTCCCAGGGTGGGCGCGCAACAAAGCCGCCATCTGACTGCCGTTCCAAGGCAATATTATGCTCTGGCGTTGTGGCGGAAAGGTAACCCGCAAGCCGCGCGGTCATCAGCGCCGAAGAAATACCGTGGCCGGAGACGTCGATCGCGAACAGACCCAATTGATCCTGACCCGCCGGAAAATGACCAACCAGATCACCGCCCACATGCCCGCTGGAGCGCAATAGCAGCGACAGATCAGCTTCTTCAAAACGCAGGTGCCTTTCACGCAGCAAAGACTGCTGAAGTGTTTTGGCCTCCATAAGGTCACGATCCAGCGAATCGTATAACGTCTGGAGTTCGTCCAACGTATCGCTGAGCAGTCTATTACCGAGCCGCATCTCGCGCTGCATCTTGAGAATACGCTCACCCGCACTCAGGCGTGCGCGCAATTCATTCCCGTCAACAGGTTTGATCAGGAAATCGTCCGCCCCCGAATCAAGTCCGCGAGCGATCTCCTGCTTTTCACTCTTTGAGGTCAGGATTATGAAATAGGCATATTGGTGTTCGGAGATTTTGCGAAATGCCTCGCAAAATTCGAGCCCGGACATCCCCGGCATCATCCAGTCACTCAGTACCATATCAGGCAGGGTTTCAAGGCAACGCTCCATCGCCTCTTCGCCGGATTCCGCCTCTGTTACATGGTACCCAAGCTTGGAAAGCGACGCGGCCAGTATACGGCGTTGAAAGCGGCTGTCGTCCACAACAAGAACCTTGATCCGGCCTGACGTGGCCGCAAGTGTGCTCTCGGGCACAGGATCAATGTCACAATAAGTCATAGGTTTCACGTTGTCCTCAGGTCTGTCCCCCAGACTTGCATCTTATGATTAATTCAGAGTGAACCGGAAAATTGGAGTTGACCGGATCGCGCGCAGAAGGGGTTTCTTAATGGGTGAAGAGTCATGCTGTGCAGAACAAGCTGGGGAGCGATCATGATCGATTGGAATCGGGTCACCACGTTGCGCGATGAAGTTGGCGCAGACGATTTTGACGAAGTCATCTCCCTTTTCCTAGAAGAGGTCGATGAAGTGGTTGCGCGACTGAGAGATGATCCGGATATGAACAATTTGGGTGCCGAGCTTCACTTTCTCAAAGGAAGTGCAGCAGGCATTGGGTTCAGTGCATTTACTGAGCTTTGCCAGACCGGTGAAGCGTTGTGCGCAAAGGGTCGCGCACCAGAGGTGGACCTGCCTGCGCTACTGACAGGTTACGCTTCCTCAAAATTGACCTTCCTCGAAGAGATGCCAAAAGAACTGGCAGGCTAGACAAGCTTGTACAAAGTTTCTGCCGCCGCATCACCAAAGTGCTCTCGCGCCTTGCTGCGCAGCATCTGCATGCCTGACACCCAGCGATCGTGATCTTGTGCACGCTGGATGGTATAATCCCTGACTACCGGATGGGACAGAATCAAGAACCGGTTCGCCTCGACGCCCTCAACAATGGCCTGTGCCACATCGTCGGCCGTCAACAGGGACGCGCGATCCTTTGCATCCGCGTCTGACAGGCCCAACAGGGGTGTTGCAACATATTGTGGGCAGACAACCGACACGCCAATACCGTCCCCGCCATGCGTAATCGCCAGCGAGTCGGCAAAGCTTACGGCGGCGTGCTTGGTTGCCGAGTAGGCCGCATCGCCGATCTGGTTCAGCAATCCGGCAGCCGAGGCGACGTTCACCAGATAGCCAGAGCCGCGTTCAATCATCATCGGCAGTAATGCACGGGACGCATACACATGCGCCATCACATGCACCTGCCAGTTCAACATCCAGACATCATTGCCCGCCGAAGCGGCGTGGTCTGGCTCGCCGCGCCCTAACCCCGCGTTAGAGACGTAAATGTCTACGCCGCCCAACGCCGCGGTTGCATCCGCTATCAGCGTCTGAACGGCAATTTCGTCGCGCACATCACAGGCTACCGCATGCCCGCCGATCTCGGTCGCGACCGCCTTTGCCTTCGCAGCATCCAGATCAGCCACACACACGCGCGCACCCATCCTGACCGCACGCCGTGCGAGGGCGGCGCCGATACCGCTGCCCGCACCGGTGATCACAACCGCTTTCCCGTTAAACTGCATGCTGCCTCCTTAGATCACGAATTGGGCAAGTGTCTCATCATTTGTGATGTCCGTATAGGTGAACCCGGCCTCATCAATGCGCTGGAACATGAGCGGGAAATTCTGCGGTGCATCCGTTTCGATTCCGATCAGAACAGAACCAAAGTTACGTGCCGATTTTTTCATGTATTCAAATCGGGTGATATTGTCGTGCGGGCCCAGCATCTCCAGAAAATCCCTAAGTGCACCGGGCCGCTGTGGCAAACGCAGGATAAAATACTTTTTCAGGCCTGCGTAGCGCTGGGCGCGTTCCTTGACCTCTGGCAAGCGTTCAAAATCAAAGTTCCCACCAGATGCGACACACACCACCGTTTTGCCTTTGATCTGATCCGCCACCACGCCCAGCGCCTCGATCGCCAGCGCACCGGCGGGTTCCAGCACTATCCCTTCGACATTCAGCATCTCGACAATGGTGCCGCAGATGCGGTCCTCGGCCAAGGATATCACATTTTTTGCTGCAACGCCCTTGAGCCTCGCAAAGGTTTTTTCGCCGATCTTGGCCACTGCAGCGCCATCAACAAAAGAGTTGATCGGCGACACATCGACGGGGTGACCTGCAGCTATCGCTTCGGCCAAAGAACGCGCGCCTTGTGGCTCTACATAGGTAAATTTGCACTGTTCCTGGAAATAGCTGCGCACCCCTGAGGACAGGCCCCCGCCCCCGACAGGTAGAATGACATGATCGGGAACACGGCCCATCTGTTGCTCTATCTCAACCGCCACCGAAGCCTGACCCTCAATCACATCTTCATCATCAAACGGCGACAGGAAATGCGCGCCCTCGGACGCGCAAAATGTCTGGGCGGCAACCAGAGACTTGTCAAAATAGTCACCAACCAGTCGCACCTCCACGTGATCGCCGCCGAACATCCGTGTCTTGAGAATCTTCTGCTCCGGCGTTGTGACGGGCATATAGATTACTCCCCGAACCCCGAAGTGACGGCACATGAACGCAACACCCTGCGCGTGATTGCCAGCGGACGCGCAAACAAAAACGTCGTTTCCGGGGATCACCTTGCGCATCGCATTGAACGCGCCCCGCAGTTTATAGGATCGCACGGGACTAAGGTCTTCGCGCTTGAGCCAGACATCAGCGCCAAACCGGTCGGACAGCAGATCGTTGCGCATACAGGGGGTTTCGGGGAAAACCTCGCGCATTGCTTGCGTCGCCGCGCGCGCCTTGGTCTGAAAACTGTCAGTCATAGGGGTCACTCCAATAGTCAGGTTCATGTCGATAGGCGCGGGCGCGGGCGGGGTCAACGCAGGCAATCAATCTTGCCCGTATCGGCAAAACGCTGTACCTCGCCTCAAACTGACAAAGGAACATCCCATGTCCGCCCCAAAGAAAGTCGTGCTTGCCTATTCCGGGGGTCTCGATACCTCGATCATCCTGAAATGGTTGCAAACCGAATATGGCTGCGAAGTTGTGACCTTTACCGCCGATCTTGGTCAGGGCGAAGAACTGGAACCCGCCCGCAAAAAAGCGGAGCTGATGGGCGCATCGGAGATTTACGTCGAAGACGTACGCGAAGAGTTTGTCCGCGATTTCGTTTTCCCTATGTTCCGGGCCAATGCGTTGTACGAGGGGCTGTATCTGTTGGGCACGTCTATCGCCCGTCCTTTGATTTCCAAGCGTCTGGTTGAAATAGCGGCAGAAACAGGTGCCGATGCTGTGGCACACGGTGCGACAGGCAAAGGCAATGATCAGGTTCGCTTTGAATTGGCTGCCTATGCCCTGAACCCTGATATCAAGGTGATCGCGCCCTGGCGTGAATGGGATTTATCGAGCCGCACCAAACTGCTGGAATTTGCGGAACTGAACCAGATCCCCGTGGCAAAGGACAAGCGCGGCGAAGCACCTTTTAGCGTGGACGCAAACCTGCTGCACACCTCGTCCGAGGGCAAAGTGCTGGAAGATCCCGCCATTGACGCGCCCGAATATGTCTATCAGCGCACGGTCGCGCCGGAGGATGCGCCTGATATGCCCGAATACGTCGAGATCGGGTTTGAACGCGGTGATGCCGTGTCGATCAACGGGGAGGCAATGTCACCCGCTACGATCCTGACCAAGTTGAACGAGTTGGGCGGCAAGCATGGTTGCGGTCGGCTCGATCTGGTTGAGGGGCGCTTTGTCGGGATGAAATCACGCGGGATCTACGAAACACCCGGTGGCACGCTCTTGCTTGAGGCGCATCGCGGGATCGAATCCATCACACTGGATCGCGGCGCCATGCACCTAAAGGACGAGCTGATGCCGCGTTACGCGGAACTGATTTACAATGGTTTCTGGTTCAGCCCTGAACGCACAATGCTGCAGGCCGCCATTGATGCCAGCCAAACCCATGTGACAGGCACTGTGCGGCTGAAGCTGTACAAGGGTCATGCACGCACTGTGGGGCGCTGGTCAGATCATTCGCTATATTCAGAAGCACACGTAACATTCGAGGATGACGCGGGTGCCTATGACCAAAAGGACGCCGCCGGTTTCATCCAGTTGAATGCCTTGCGTCTGAAATTGCTGGCCGCGCGCGACAAACGTTTAAAGTAAGACGGAAAAAAGGCCCGGATGAGGGACAACCGGGCCTTGATACTGGTTAAAAACTGTCAGTTACTTCGCAGCAATGACTTTCATAACCAGATTGCCGTCCGGCTTGATGGGGCCGTCTTCTTTCGCGCCAAGGGTGTATTCGAATACACCTGTCGTCATGCCACCGGTTTCTGCATGAACCATGAGCATTAGCATCTCGCCGGATTTCACTTCTTCCTGCAAAATGGCGGCAACATCCATGTTGTCACCCATACGCAGCGGTGCGTAACCGACAACAGGGCCCGGCTTCATGTCGGCATCTGTGCGGTGCACAACCAGCCAGCCATTTTCACCAGCGACAACTTTTTCTGCGCTGACAACGCCGTTGGATACGTCCTGATCAGCCGCTTCCACCATGGGTGTGGCGTGGGCCGCGGCGAATACCATTCCGGCAGACAGTGACAATGCAATTGCGGTACTTGTAAGAAACTTCATTTTAGCTCTCCTATTGATGTAGCTGATGCAGTCACGGCAACAGCGTCAGGAAAGTTTCAAAAAAAGATTCAAATCGTGAGGCGAAGATCCCGAAGGGCCGTGTAATGGGGCAAGGCCTGTTCCAAAAGGCTTTCCGAAACACCGTCGAGGACCGGTAATGGCCCTTCCGATCCGGCAAATGCCGTGCTTTTATGAACCACTCCATACCAATGGGCCGCCCAAGCACCATCCTGTGCCCTCGGGCCGGCGGGCCAATACAACATGGCCGGATCAAAGGACAAATCGATAGCCGTGCATAAAGCACGCAACATGCCTTCGGGGTCAGCGCGTATATCCGTGCTGTCGATGATGATCCCCCCCAACCTTTCATAAATATTGGATTGCTGAACAAAGCCGACATCATCGAGGGTCGGCGATTCACGTTTGGCTGAATAGCTCGCTATGACCCGCGCGGGGTGGCGGATCAGATGAATATTGACGCACTCCTTGGCCCAATCCAGCGGGAAACCCTCGATCATGTGGTGGGGCATGTGTTTCATGTAAAGGTGTGGCGAACCATCTTGTGAACAGATGGATGCGACCCTTTGCGGATCTGTTGGATGGGCTGCGAGAATCTGATCCCGCATCGGGTGCTCCATACCGGTCGCGGCAAGGTATGGCGCATAAAACGGCTCATCCAGCACTGAAAAGTCCGTGCGCGCGGCAAAGCTGTACATCATTGCCGTGCTTAGATTTCGAGGGCCGGACCACATTGCGATGCGCATGAGATTTCCTGTCTGTTTCTGCCAGCGCAGGCTATGGCTGCTGCGACTGTCCGCCAAGCGGTAAAATGCCATCACCACTGCGTGACTTGAAACCAACTGCCGTTGCAGACGTGTCTGAATGTAGGCAGCGTCCATGCAACCATAGGAGGTCTTAAATGTCTCAACTTTCATTACTGAAAACCGTCACACTTGCCGCACTGATCTGCGTAGGTTTGTTTGCGCAATCCAGCAACGCGCGGGCGGGCACTGAAACCCTGACGGTGGCCGGGGGTTGTTTCTGGTGCGTCGAATCCGATTTCGAATCAGTCAAAGGTGTCGGCGATGTCGTGAGCGGCTTTGCGGGCGGGACAACCGCCAACCCAACTTACAAGAGCCACGGCGACCATATCGAAGCAGTCCAAATTCCCTTCGACGCCGATACGGTGGACAGCCGCACATTGCTTGATCTGTTCTTTCGGTCGATTGATCCAACTGATGATGGCGGTCAATTCTGTGACAGGGGCCATACTTATACCACCGCAGTTTTCGTGAACTCCCCCGCACAACGGGCAGCAGCCGAAGCGGCAAAGGCTGACGCGCAGGCTGCATTGGGGAAAGAGATCGTGACCCCGATACTGGACGCGGGCCAGTTCTTTCCGGTCGGGGCGTATCATCAGGACTATTACAAAAGCAGCGAACGACTGTCGTTCAGCAGTGTAGGCATCGGGGTGAAAAAATCAGTGGCCTACAAGCGGTATCGAAACGGATGTGGGCGGGATCAGAAGGTGAAAGAGCTTTGGGGCGCCGCTGCGCCTTTTGCTAAATAGAAAAGTCGTGATCCTGGATTTCCTTGAGGTCCGGGATCACATCAGCCGTGCCAAAGCGCGTGACCATCAGTGCACCGGCCATTGCGGCAAGATCAATGGCCTCTTCCATTGGTAGACCCCGATCCAGTGACGCGACAAGATACCCGGTAAAGGTATCGCCCGCCCCGGTCGTATCAACAGGCTTCACAATGTAGGCAGCGTAGGTTTTTGACATTCGCGCCGTGTTAGAGACCCATTTGCACCCGTCGCCCCCCAAGGTCACGACAATATCGTCAATCGGCAGATCGTCCAATTCCCGCCCCATCGCTGCGCGCAATTGATCCGCTTCAACCGCATTCAGTATCAAAAGGTCAATGTGATCCATGATCGCTGCAACCGCATCCGCATCAAACGGGGCTGCTGCATAGGCCACCCGCAAACCCAGCGTCTTGGCAGTTTGTGCAGCATACTCCTGCCCATTGGTTTCATTCTGCATCAACAACGTGTCGCCGGGCGACGCTTCGGTCAGCGCAGTACCGATCATCTGATCGGTGAGCACTTGGTTGGCTCCGCCATAGAGAACAATTGAATTCTCACCCGCACCATCAACGACAATATTCGCATGCCCCGTCGCGCGCTCAACCACCGTGATGTGCGGCGTATCGACACCGTACTCAAGCAGCCGTTCCAGCGCCCATGCACCCTCTGGCCCGATCGCCCCGATATGCATCACCCGCGCCCCTGCCCGAGCGACAGCAACTGACATGTTCGCACCCTTACCCCCTAGACCCTGACGGAATTCACGTGCTGCCAAGGTTTCACCCGCGACGGGCAAATGGGGCACAAGATAGAAGTTATCCGCGTTGATAGAGCCTAAGTTCCAGATCATTCGCCAACCTTGCAGGCCGCAAGAATCGCCATATTCAGGATGTCATTGGCCGTTGACGTGGTTGAACAGATCTGGATCGAACGGTCCAACCCTGTCAGGATCGGGCCAATCACGGTCGCCCCTGCCATTTCCTGCATCAGCTTTACCGAAATGCTCGCAGAATGGCGCGCGGGTACGACAAGAATGTTGGCAGGGCCTGTCAGCCGTGAAAACGGATATTGCGCCTGGGATGTGGCGTTAAGCGCGACATCGACCGTCATTTCGCCTTCGTATTCGAAATCCACCCCACGGGCATCCAGCACCTTGGGCGCAAGGGCCATCTTCTCTGCCCGCTCGGAAACCGGATAACCAAAGGTGGAAAAGCTGACAAATGCCACGCGAGGCTCAAGCCCCATATGGCGGGCAACGCGGGCGCCGCTTTCAGCGATATTGGCCAGATCATTCTGGTCGGGCCATTCATGCACCAGCGTATCAGCGATAAACACAATCCGCCCCCGATGCAGCAACGCGGTAAAGCCCGCGGCACCATGCTCCGCGTTCGCTTCGAACACGTGGTTCAACCGCTCCAGCACATGCGCTGATTTGCGGGTTGCCCCTGTGACCAGACCATCGCCATGACCATGTTGCAGCATCAATGACGCAAACACATGGCGGTCACGTGCAGCAAGGCGATGGATGTCCTTATGGTCATAGCCTTTGCGTTGCAGGTGACCATAAAGGAAGTTTTTGTAGGTTTCCAAATGCGGCGTGTTGGCAGCATTCACAATTTCCAGCTCACTCACCGCATCGGCCATTCCCGCCTCTTCCAACTTGGCTTTAACGTCATCGGCGCGCCCGACAACCAGCGCTTTGCCCAGACCGGACCGCTGATAGGTGACAGCGGCGCGCAACACGCGTGGGTCATCCCCTTCGGCAAAGATCATGGTCGACTGATTGTTTCGCGCCCGCGCATTCAGGCCGCGCAGGATATTCGCTGTCGGGTCCATACGTGACTTGAGGCTAAGTTCATAAGCTTCCATGTCGATAATTGGCCGACGCGCCGCACCGGTATCCATCCCCGCGCGCGCAACAGCCGGCGGAATCCGGTGGATCAAACGCGGGTCAAACGGCGTCGGGATAATATAATCGCGCCCGAAACTGAGTGTACGGCCATAGGCCATCGCAACCTCATCCGGCACATCTTCGCGCGCCAGATTGGCGAGCGCATGGGCGCAGGCGATCTTCATTTCGTCATTGATCGCGCGGGCGTGGATATCAAGCGCACCGCGGAACAGATACGGAAAGCCCAGGACATTGTTCACCTGATTTGGATAATCGCTGCGTCCTGTTGCGACGATGGCGTCTTCGCGTACCGCATGCGCATCTTCGGGTGTGATCTCAGGATCGGGATTGGCCATGGCAAAGATCACCGGATCGGGGGCCATGCTGGCAACCATATCCTGCGTCACCGCGCCTTTGACCGAAACGCCAAGGAACACATCTGCGCCATCCATTGCGTCTTTCAAAGTCCGCAGATCAGTGGATGCCGCGTGGGCCGACTTCCACTGGTTCATGCCTTCCGTACGGCCCTGATAGATCACGCCCTTGGTGTCACACATGATGCAATTGTCGTGTTTGGCGCCCATCGCCTTGAGCAGTTCAAGGCAGGCAATACCCGCCGCACCGGCACCATTCAGTACGATGCGGACGTCTTCGATTTTTTTCCCTGAAATGCGCAACGCATTCAGCAGGCCCGCCGCACAGATTACTGCCGTCCCGTGCTGATCATCGTGAAAGACCGGGATGTCCATTTCTTCCTTGAGGCGCTGTTCTATGATGAAACATTCGGGCGCTTTGATATCTTCAAGGTTGATCCCGCCAAATGTTGGGCCCATCAGCTTCACAGCGTTGATAAACGCATCCGTGTCCTCGGTATCCAGCTCAATATCGATGGAGTTCACATCGGCAAACCGTTTGAACAAGACCGACTTACCCTCCATGACCGGTTTGGATGCGAGCGCGCCCAGATTGCCCAACCCCAGCACAGCGGTGCCATTGGAAATAACCGCCACCAGGTTACCCTTGTTGGTATAGTCATATGCCGTTTCGGGGTTCCGCGCGATCGCCTCGCAGGGCACCGCAACACCGGGAGAATAGGCAAGCGACAGATCGCGTTGCGTTGTCATCGGGACGGTTGCGGTAATCTCGAACTTACCGGGAGTGGGTTCAAGGTGAAAGGCAAGTGCCTCTTCGTCGGTGATGCGGGTTTTGGACACTGTGCACTTCTCTCATTGTTCGCATCCGTCATAACCATCATCGAAGCATCGCACAATCAGCGAGGCCTTTCCCTTGGACCAGCGGTTTTGTATCAGGTTGGACATCCATAGGGGGATACACGTGAGCGCGGACAAGATCACGCCGATGATGGCGCAATACCTTGAGCTAAAGGCAGGCTATGCCGACGCGCTGCTGTTTTATCGCATGGGCGACTTTTACGAGATGTTTTTTGAGGATGCTGTCGCTGCATCCGAAGCGCTGGACATTGCATTAACCAAGCGCGGTAAGCATGCCGGTGAGGACATCCCGATGTGCGGCGTTCCCGTTCATGCAGCCGAAGGATATTTTCTAACACTGATCCGCAAAGGGTTTCGAGTTGCAGTCTGCGAACAGATGGAAAGCCCGGCAGAGGCAAAAAAGCGTGGCTACAAGGCGATTGTCAAACGCGACGTTGTCAGGTTGGTCACGCCCGGTACATTAACCGAAGAAAGCCTGCTGGAACCGCGCCGCCACAATTATCTGGCTGCCTTTGCGGAGGTTCGCGATGCGAGTGCGCTGGCGTGGGTCGACATTTCCACAGGGGCGTTTCATGTGATGCCCCTGACGCCTGTCAGACTGGGTCCCGAGTTGGCACGACTTTCGCCGTCAGAACTGATCGTGTCCGAGGCCAAGGAGGCGGATCTCCACGAATTAGTCTCTGATTTCGGGATCGCATTGACCGGCTTATCCCGCGCGGCATTTGACAGCACTTCCGCCGAGAAACGAATTTGTACTCTTTTCAGGATCGCCACACTTGAAGCATTCGGAACCTATTCGCGTGCCGAGGTTTCCGCGATGGGCGCGCTGATCGACTACCTTGATATTACCCAAAAGGGCAAACTGCCCCTGCTGCGGCCCCCACAAAAGGAGGCCGAAGCCCGCACTGTACAAATCGACGCAGCAACCCGGCGCAATCTGGAACTGACCCACGGGCTCAATGGCGGGCGGTCCGGTTCGTTGTTGGCCGTGATGGATAAGACCGTAACTGCCGCAGGCGGGCGTTTGCTGGAGCGTCGCATTTCAAGCCCCTCGCGCGTTGCTGATGTGATCATCTCGCGGTTGGATGCCGTCAGCTTTGCATTCGGGAATACGCGACTGTGCGCAGATATCCGTGATCACTTGCGCAAGGTTCCCGATCTGGACCGCGCACTTTCGCGCCTTTCGCTTGACCGTGGCGGCCCGCGTGATCTGGCCGGTATTCGCAATGGCTTGGCGCAATCCGCCCTTTTGCAATCCCTCATACAGCAGTGCGACTTGTCTGACCTGTTGATTGAGGCGCGCAATGGTCTTGGTGGGCATGATGATCTTATCAGCCTACTGGATGATGCGCTGATTGCCGAACCACCAATGCTGGCCCGTGATGGTGGTTTTATCGCCCAGGGGTACGATGCGGAACTGGACGAGGCCCGCAAACTACGAGACGAGGGTCGCAGTGTGATCGCTGCGATGCAGAAGGAATTCATTTCGACGACAGGTATTTCTGCCCTCAAGATCAAACACAACAACGTGCTCGGCTACTTTATTGAAACAACAGCCACTCATGCTGAGAAAATGCTGTCGCCCCCCCTGTCGGAGACGTTTATCCACCGCCAGACCACTGCCAATCAGGTTCGGTTTACCACGGTTGACCTGTCAGAGCTGGAGACCAAGATTCTCAATGCGGGCAACCATGCCCTTGAGATCGAAAAGCGGCTCTACTCCAGCCTGAGAGGGGCGATTTTGGAACGAGCAGGCGAGATTGGCGTCACCTCTGCCGGTTTGGCGGAAATAGATCTGGCCACCGCTTTGGCTGATCTGGCGCATGCGGAAAACTGGACTCGGCCCCGTGTTGACGATAGCCGCGCTTTCGCGATCAAAGGCGGACGACATCCCGTGGTGGAGCGTGCCCTGGCGCAACAATCCGGCAGTCCTTTTATAGCCAATGATTGTGACCTGTCTGCTGACGCGGATGCAGCCAACATCTGGCTTTTGACGGGTCCGAACATGGCGGGCAAGTCCACCTTCTTGCGACAGAACGCCCTGATCGCGCTGATGGCTCAGATGGGCAGTTTCGTACCGGCGCAAGATGCTCATATCGGGATGATCAGCCAACTCTTCAGCCGCGTGGGTGCTTCGGATGATCTGGCGCGGGGGCGCTCAACGTTCATGGTCGAAATGGTTGAGACCGCAGCAATCCTAAATCAGGCCGATGATCGGGCGCTGGTGATACTCGATGAAATCGGCCGCGGGACCGCAACCTATGACGGGCTGTCTATTGCATGGGCGACGCTTGAGCATCTGCACGATGTGAACCGTTCCCGGGCTTTGTTTGCCACTCATTACCACGAGATGACCGCGCTTTCAGGCAAGCTCGATGGTGTGGATAATGCTACCGTGGCCGTCAAAGAATGGGAGGGCGAGGTCGTTTTTCTGCACGAAGTTCGCAAAGGTGCCGCAGATCGGTCCTATGGTGTTCAGGTGGCGCAATTGGCAGGTCTGCCCGATTCGGTGATTGCCCGCGCCCGTGTTGTATTGGAGGCATTGGAAAAAGGGGAGCGCGAAGGCGGAGCGACCCAAAAGACGCTGATTGACGATCTTCCTTTGTTTTCAGTCAATCCGGCACCTGTTTCGGCGCCTAAAGGGAAATCGGCAGTTGAAGAAAAGTTAGCTGTTATACTTCCTGACGAACTGACGCCTCGCGAAGCGCTTGACCTGCTCTATCAATTGAAAGAGGCGGCCAAATCCTGACCGCCCCTCCTTCCAAATAGCAAAAACAACCCCGAAGGGCCGAAATCCTTATCCCGCCGGCATCGACGAGACGCCAACCTGCGCTGGACGCAGCAAACGGTCATGCAACATGAAACCTTCGGCAGCGACCTGTATGATCTCGCCCGCTTTGGTCCCGGGAACCGGGGCCTCAAACATCGCCTGATGATGTTGCGGATCGAATTTGTCACCGACTTCGGGCTCGATCACTTCGATACCGTGCTTTTTGAAAACATTCAAAAGCTCGCGCATTGTCAGTTCGACACCTTCCAACAACGGACCGGAAACAGCACGCTGTTCTTCTGTTGCCGCCTCAAGCGCACGTTTCATGTTGTCGTAAACGGGCAGCATGTCGCGGGCGAATTTTGATCCGCCATAGTTTTCAGCTTCACGCCGGTCCTTGTCTGACCGTTTACGCGCGTTTTCGGCATCCGCCAAAGCCCGCATAAACCGATCTTTATATTGATCACGTTCGGCGCGGAGCTCGTCCAACTCCACCGCTTCGTCATCAATTTCTTCCATCTCGTCCGCAAAGGCGTCTGCCTCTGCTGCGTCGATGTCGTCCAGAAAACTGTCTTCTTTGCGCTCAGCCATTTTTCACCTCTAGCTCCGGTCCGAGACAAGTTTCCCGACCAGTTGTGCCGTGTAATTTACAATCGGCACAATACGTCCATAATTTAAACGGGTGGGCCCGATCACACCGACCGCACCAATCACCTTTCGATCAGCGTTCATATATGGGGAAACCACCAAAGAGGAACCCGAAAGTGAAAAAAGTTTGTTCTCAGAGCCGATAAAAATGCGAACACCTTCGCCGCCCTGCGCCAATTCAAGGAAATCGGCGATGTCACGCTTGCGTTCCAGGTCATCAAATAGAGTGCGGATGCGGTCGAGGTCTGCAACTTCGGCGTCGGTACCCAACAGATTCGAACGCCCGCGCACGATCAAACGTTCAGGATCTTCCGTACCGCCCTGCCAAAGGGCGAGGCCACTTTCGACCAACGCGCGGGACAGCACATCGATCTCCTGACGGCGCTGTTTGATCTCGTGCGCAATGGTACCTTGCACTTCGCTGATCGTCTTTCCCTCGACAATCGCATTCAGGAAATTCGCCGCCTCCCGCATCGAACTGGGGGTTTGACCCAGTGGAGGCGTGAATAGACGGTTCTCTACATGACCATCAGAAAAGACCAGCACCACCAAAGCACGATCCTGAGACAGCGACACGAATTCGATATGTTTGATCGGCGCTTCATATTTGGGTGTCAAAACAAGGGATGCGCCCCGCGTCACGCCGGACAGCGCAGAGCCGACCCGATCCAGCAATCCGCCGACATCGGTGGAGCTGTCACCCATGGTCGCGTCAATTTTTTCACGGTCCTGCTCGGCGGGGTCACCGACCTCAATCATCCCGTCCACAAACATCCGCAAGCCCAGTTGTGTCGGAATACGACCGGCACTCACATGCGGGGAACCGAGGAGGCCCAGATGCTCAAGATCCTGCATGACATTGCGTATCGTAGCCGCGCTGACCTTTTCGCTGAAATCACGGGTCAGGGTTCGGGAGCCAACTGGATCGCCGTTTTCCAGGTATCCCTCTACCACGCGGCGAAACACTTCGCGCGAGCGGTCGTTCATTTCCTGTAGTAGATTGGACGTCTCGGTCATCTGGCGCACCTCTGAACCAACTAAAGGGTGACGCGCCGCAAACGTCAATCGGGGTTGCAAAACTGGCGGTGCGGGCGGTATCTGCAACGGATCACAAATAAGGATACGTTATGCGCCCCTCTGGTCGGAAATTGGATGAAATGCGCGCGGTCTCTGTCGAGGTCGGGTTTACCAAACATGCAGAAGGGTCTGCGTTGATCAAGGTCGGCGATACCCATGTCCTGTGTACCGCAACAATCGAGGACCGCGTACCGCCCTTTATCAAGGGGTCGGGATTGGGTTGGGTGACAGCGGAATATGGCATGCTGCCACGCGCCACCAACACGCGGATGCGCCGCGAAGCAGCTTCTGGCAAGCAAGGCGGGCGCACGGTGGAAATCCAACGCCTGATCGGTCGGTCGCTGCGTGCAGGTGTTGATCGCGTGGCTTTAGGTGAACGTCAAATCACAGTCGATTGCGATGTGCTGCAGGCCGACGGCGGCACCCGCTGCGCGTCGATCACGGGCGGCTGGATTGCCCTGCGTTTGGCTGTGAACAAATTGATGAAGGCAGGTGATGTCAGCAGTGATCCAATGGTTGATCCAGTCGCTGCGATCAGCTGCGGGATTTATGCGGGCCAGCCTGTACTTGATCTGGACTATCCCGAGGATTCCGAAGCAGGCGTAGATGGAAACTTCATCATGACCGGCTCCAAAAAGCTGATCGAAGTGCAGATGAGTGCGGAAGGCTCCACATATTCACGTGAACAGATGAACTTGCTGATGGATCTGGCCGAAAAAGGCGTTGACGAATTGGTCGCCATTCAAAAGGCCGCCACTGCATGACTCGCAGGTTCACAGGTGACCGGATTTTGGTCGCAACCCACAATGCTGGCAAGCTGGAAGAGATGCGACAGTTATTTGCGCCTTTTGGCGTGTCCGTTGTGGGTGCTGCCGAACTGAACTTGCCTGAGCCTGAAGAAACCGAAAGCAGCTTTGTCGGGAATGCACGGATCAAGGCCCAGTCTGCTGTCAAGGCGACGGGGCTACCTGCATTGTCGGACGATTCCGGAATCGAAGTCCAGGCGCTGGAAAACGCGCCGGGCGTCTATACTGCTGATTGGGCAGAAACGCCAAACGGTCGCGATTTTGTCATGGCGATGACAAAGACGTACACATTGCTGGAGGAACGCGGTGCGTCACATCCCCGACGCGCCCGTTTTCGTGCCACGCTGGTTCTTGCCTGGCCTGATGGTCATGATGAAGTGTTCGAAGGCAAGGTGAACGGCACGCTTGTCTGGCCAATGCGAGGGGAAGTGGGCCACGGATATGATCCGATGTTCCAGCCCGATGGCCACGATATTACATTTGCGGAGATGGCGCCCGATCTGAAAAATAGCATAAGCCACCGTGCGGATGCTTTTACCAAACTGGTAGCGGGCTGCTTTGACTGAAGATTGGCAAAATGGCGGATTTGGGCTCTATCTGCATTGGCCATTCTGCGAGGCGAAGTGTCCCTATTGCGACTTCAATTCTCACGTCAGCCGTCAAATCGACCAAAGCGCTTGGCGTGATGCCTATCTCTCTGAACTGAAACGTGCTGCAGGCGAAACGCCCGGTCGTGTCCTGAATGCGGTATATTTTGGCGGTGGCACGCCCAGCTTAATGGACCCTGATGTGGTCGCAGATGTCATTGCCTGCATCCGGCAACTTTGGCCCACGTCAAACGACCTTGAAATTACACTCGAAGCGAATCCGGGTTCCGTTGAAGCTGGCCGGTTCGCAGATTATCGTGCTGCAGGCGTCAATCGGATTTCAATGGGCATACAGGCTCTGAATGACAGTGATCTGAAACGGCTTGGTCGCATCCACACCACAGAAGAAGCCTTGGCGGCTTTTGACATTGCACGCAATGCCTTTGATCGGGTCAGCTTTGATCTGATTTATGGCAGGCAAGACCAAACGCTGCACGACTGGAAAATTGAGTTGAAGCAGGCGCTCTCTTTGGCGATCGACCATATCTCACTGTATCAATTGACGATCGAACAAGGGACTGCATTCGGAGACCGATATAATATTGGCAAGCTGCGCGGACTACCGAGTGACGATCTTGGCGCCGATATGTTCGAGGCCACGCAAGATATCTGTGGCGAATTCGGCATGCCCTCCTATGAAGTATCAAACCATGCGCGTGACAGTGCACAGTCGCGGCACAATCTGATTTATTGGCGCTATGGGGACTACCTCGGGATTGGTCCGGGGGCGCACGGACGTGTGACGTTGAACGGAACCAAACTGGCCACTCGCGCCTTTAGCAATCCAAAACGATGGCTCGATGGCGCCAAGTCTAGCGCGACAGAGCACGAACGCGAAATTCTGACCAGACAGGATCAGGCAAGCGAATTTCTGATGATGGGGCTGCGGTTAAGAGAAGGGATTGATTTAAGACGATACGAGGCAGTTCTTGGTGCACCGATAAACAGCGAGGCTCTGTCAAACCTGCAAGACATTGGAATGATTTCTATACATAACCGACAGTTAATCGTTTCAAATCAAGGTGTTATCCTACTCAATGCCGTACTTGAAGCGTTATTGTCCCGCTAAGCCTTGCTGAGCAATCTGCAAAGTTCGTCCAGATCATCAAGAGACTTGTAGGTCACTGTCATCGTCCCGGACTCTTGCCCCTCTTGGTGATTAAGAAGAACCTTCATTCCCAGTCCAGCTGACAAGTCATCCTCCAATGCTTTGGTATCTGCATCTTTGTCAGCGCGCGGCGAAGAATTTGTTCGGCCCTTTGTCGCTGTTTCGCCTGCCTTGCCCTCATTCTTAACCAATGCCTCTGCGGCACGTACAGACAACGCCCCCTTGACGATTTGCATCGCAAGTTTCAGCGGATCCTGTGCGGGAATTAGGGCGCGCGCATGCCCGGCGGTCAATTCACCTGTGCGGAGCATTTCCAATACGCCGTCTGGCAGGTTCAGCAACCGAAGCAGGTTCGCAATATGGCTCCGGCTTTTCCCAAGGGCTTCAGCCATCTTTTCTTGTGTATGCCCGAACCGGTCCATCAACTGACGGTAGCCTGTAGCCTCTTCTACCGCGTTAAGATCGGCACGCTGGATGTTTTCAATAATGGCAACTTCAAGCACTTCGACATCAGTGAAATCGCGCACGATAACCGGCAACTGGTGGAGCTGCGCCTGTTGAGCGGCGCGCCAACGACGCTCTCCCGCGACGATCTCATAACTCCCGTCATCACGCTGCCGCACGATCAATGGTTGAATGACGCCTTTTTCTTTGATCGAGGCTGCGAGGTTATCCAGAGCGTCTGTCGCACACCGTTTGCGGGGTTGATCTGGATTAGGGGTGATGCGTTCAATTGGTACAAACTGCTCGGCAGGACGAGGCACTTGAGCAGAACTCCGTTCGTTTTCTGTCACGTCGGCCATCAATGCAGAAAGTCCACGCCCCAATCCGCGCTTGCGGTCTTTTCGATCTGTCATCTCGTCCACCCCTTAGCTGTTATTAGCAATCAATTCTTGCGCCAACGCGCGATAGGCTTGTGCCCCCTTGGATTGGCTGTCGTATTCCAGAACCGGCATTGCGAAACTCGGCGCTTCGCTGACCCGCACATTCCTTGGGATAATTGTTTTGAACACGACTTCGCCCAGATTTGTCCGCGCATCGTTTTCGACTTGTTGGGAAAGATTGTTCCGTTTGTCATACATCGTCAAAACAACACCCTCGATACGAAGGTCTTTATTACCGATCTGGCGCACTTCCCGAATGGTCAGCATAAGTTGTGACAGCCCTTCAAGGGCAAAGAATTCGCTTTGCAGCGGCACCAAAACCGAATGCGCAGCGATCATCGCATTCACAGTCAGTAAGTTCAGGGAAGGTGGGCAGTCAATCAATATGTAGTCGAACTGGAACTGATCCATCTGGGTTTGCCGCAAAGCGTCGTGCAAAAGAAAGCTGCGTTTCTCGTTTGAAATAAGTTCCATATCTGCAGAACTCAGGTCAACCGTTGCGGGGATGATTTGAAGCCCTTTGACATCCGTTGATTGAATAACATCATGAAGATCAAGGTCTTCAAGAAGCAATTCATAAGTTGTAAACTCGCGGTCCTCCAGATCAATACCCAGCCCCGTGGATGCATTGCCCTGCGGATCAAGATCCACCAGAAGGACCCTTTTCCCGAGTTCCGCCAAAGCCGCAGCCAAGTTGATAGCGGTGGTGGTTTTACCCACACCACCTTTCTGATTTGCGACTGCGATGATTTTTGGGCCGTCGGGGCGAGAGAGGTCAGACACGCGTGATTTCCTGTATCTTCAATACGGCGGCAGCTGCATTTGTCGTACTCGTAACTGCTTCGCAACGATATGACCAGACAGCCTGCGCAGCTGAATGCTCTTTCTGCCAAGTCGCGCCTTTTGGAAAAATTGCGATCCCGTTGGAGGACAAATGGCGCTCCGCGAAGCGCAGAAGGACGGGTAGCTCAGCCAGCGCACGGGCGGTAAGAATATCAGCATCCAGTGGGTCAAGACTTTCCACCCTCTCGGCCTTGATAGCAATATCAAGCCCCAACTCACGGGCAGCAGTGCGCAGGAATGCGCACTTGCGCTGATCGCTTTCCACAAGGGTGAATGTGTGGGCCGCACCACTGCTCTTGGAAAGAATGGAAACAACTATGCCCGGAAAACCACCGCCACTCCCCAAGTCCACCCAATGACCCGATCTGGGCGCCAGTTCGAATATTTGCGCTGAATCGTTGATATGACGGCTCCAAATATCCTCAATACTACCTTTGGAGATTAGATTGATTTTTGGGGTCCATTTTTTCACTAAATCCACATAAGCCGATAACATATCAGATGTTTCACGTGAAACATTTGCTTCATCATAAGCCGTCATGCTGATTTTTTCCGACTA